>JACQGJ010000549.1 GCA_016199605.1 Armatimonadota bacterium
GCGTTTGTAGTAGTGCGATTCATCGCACGTGTGCCGGTGGGTAACGTGCGATGAATCGGACTACTACAAACGTTCTGGCATTTTCACCGCGACCGCGATGTGGCGCCGACGAGTCGGCATGAATGATCCCTCCAACGATAGTAGTATGACCATCCCATGCCTCTTTGTACGCGAAACCGTCGAAACGACCGCGAACCCAACATGGGAGGCAGACTTAGGAGGCTTAGTACAGCGTTTCACAAATGCCTTCCGAGTTGTCATTACGAACGCCCAAGGTGTGCATTATCAAATGTGAGGTGTAGAGGGTAGGGAACGGCACGTCTCGCCCAGCGCGGCGAGCAGCGACCATTCCCTACCTTGGTTGCGTGTTGATCAACACCAGAATGGATGAGGCACACAGAACGGCAGTTTACCAGATGAGACCCTCTGGCCGTTGTGATAGAATACGAGTCGTGAGAATCACGGGAGGTGGTGTTGTGAAGACAGCGAGGGTGGTGGCGCTCATATTGTTGTTGTCCCCAGGTTTGCGCGCTCAGCCGGCAGGCACTGGCGAGGGGGGTTTTCCTGCCGAGATGCGCAAGTTGGGGGATGTTGTTCCTCTCAACGTCAGCCCCGAAATGCCTTACGTCATCGGCAGTGTGCAGAAGGGCGAAAGGAAGACGTATCGTTTGCCGATTCAGAATTCAGCTCTGCGCCATACGGCGACTCTCCAACCAGTCACGGGAGACGTCGATCTGAAGGTTTGGCTGACCGACGCTCTCGACAAAGCCCCCGATGCTCAGTCGCAAGAAGGCCCGTTGATGACCGACCGGGTGTCGCTCACCCCCAAGGCCCTCGCGGGAAGGACGGCGCTCACCCTTGATGTAGTCGGAAGGACCGCGGGCCAATACCTGCTATGGGTAACAACAACTGGATTTCACCTCACCTCACCTTCGAGGGTCGCCGGTGGAGCGCTGCGTCTGAAAGTGCTCGAGTTGTTCGGCGACGCGGACGTTCTCCTGGCACACGTCGAAGTGACCAACCAGTCGGGAGCCTGGTACGAGTTGTCGCTGAAGCCGCAGGGCGAGGCGCTGAAAAAGTCCTCTCCGCCCTTGCGCTCAATGTTAGGGCCGCAACAGACGGTGACGCTGTCGTGGCTGCCCTTCGTCGCAGATTCCTCCCTCAAAGTGAGCGTGGACCGGACCTCAAAAACGGCCTTGATCTACGTTGCCTGCGATATGACCGCGCGTCTTGTGAACGGCGGGTCGGGACTTCCCAACTCCCTGCCGAAAGACCTGAACCTTCTTGTTCCGCAGTTGCAGCCGTTGGCCGCAGTTGGCGAGTTGTTTGCGAAAGGCGCCGCGCTTCAAGGCGCCGCGCGCCTCGTCGCCATCGCAAAGACCGATCCCAAGACCTTTACTGCGCTCCACAAGTTCCTTCAGAAGAGCGGAATCGGCCTCAGCCAATCGGTGCTGTCCGGTAAGATTTTGAGCGGCCTCGGCCCGATCGCTGCTGTGATCCAGGGCCTCTCGACGTTGAAAGCGCCGGAGAAGGAATCGCTTACCGTGGCCGCGCAGCCGTACAGCCAGTGAGACGACTGCGGCCACTGTGTGGATGTGTGCGGCGTCGGAGTGTGATAGAATTGCACCGACTGTTGAACCTGGGTTAAAGACTCTACCTGTTGGAGGTTTCCTGTGCGAAAAGCTCTCATCGCGGGCACAGCCTTGTGCCTGCTCTTCGGTGCCCTTTCGCTTGTGTGTCCGCAAACCGCCCTTTTGCGTGAAGGCAAGTTGTTCATCAAGGGCCTTACTTCCGCCGCCCCGGCGTACTTCATCAACGGAGTGGCGTATGTTCCTCTCACCGCAGTGCAGAAGCTGTATGACGAGGCGGCAAGGTCGGACGGCAAGGATGTCTACCTCCTCGCCGCACCCGAGACACCTGCGACCGGAGCCGGTGGACAACCCGCGTCCGACAGCCCGATTTCCCCTCGGGTCAAGGAGATCGAGGCCGAATGCTTTCGACTCCAGAATGAGTTTCGAGAGGGGAACCGCCGGGAGGCGCTGGCGCTCGATGAAGGACTTCAGTTCGTGGCGAGGAAGCATTCTGAGGACATGGTGAATCGCAACTACTTCGCCCACAACGCACCCGACGGCACGGGACCGGCAGACCGCAAGCGCCGGTATTACCCGCGGTTGTTCGGAGGGATCGGCGAGAACATCTTCACCATGAGCGGAAGCTACCTGTCGAGGTCCACAGCCGAGATCGCATCGATTGTCGTGAAAGGCTGGGAGGACTCTCCGGCGCATCGGGAGAACATGCTGAATACCGAATTCACGCACGCAGGCATCGCCGTAGCAATGTCAGAAAACACCTTGATGGCAACCTGCAATTTCTCCCCGGAGTTTGCAGTGA
Organism: Armatimonadota bacterium; assembly: GCA_016199605.1. Classification (GTDB taxonomy): domain Bacteria; phylum Armatimonadota; class Abditibacteriia; order CG2-30-59-28; family CG2-30-59-28; genus JACQGJ01. The sequence goes on from JACQGJ010000549.1 coordinate 2,392, forward strand.
TTGACGAGTCCTTGCCTGACGTCACGGAGGTAGGCGCGCGGTTCAAGGTGACTGGAGAAGTGAGAGGAAAGGTCCCCATCGCTTCCCTGGAGGGCTATCTCGGCATTCCCGACGCCTCGGCGAAATGCCCGGTACCCGATGGGACGCGCTCCTACACGATCGGAGGGTGTTTCCTCAAGGCTAAACGGGCTGGGGAGCGGCGCTTCGAGATCTCCTTTGAAACGAACAAGGGCCCCGGTGTCTACGAGTTCCAGCTCGGACAGGCGAAGGAAGGAAAACACTCGTTCTACGGTGGTTGGAAGATTCTCGCCCGGTGAATCGCCTGCTTCCGACGGGATGCGTCTATTTCGCCGGGACCTCCGTGGCGTCCTTCCCTCTCCCGTTTTTCTCGAGGGTTCAGTAGCCCAGGCTTCGGAGGTATTCCCGGTTGTCCCGGATCACGTCTTCGATGTTCCGACGAGGGTGGTCTTCCTCCAGAGCGACCCAACCGCCGTAGCCAATCTCGACCAGTCCGTCCAAGGCAGCTTTCACATCGAAGCCCACGTTGCCTTCGGCGAGATCGCAGAAGCGAGAGGTCTGCCAGAAGTCGGGGCTACGGCGATTCCATCCCGCCTGCGGGTCCTGAGTCCAGAAGTTCTTCAGATGAACGTGGGCGATCTTGTGCGGCCAGCGACGGAGAACCTCCATCGGGTCCGAATTCGCCGCGAGGAGGTGGCCGGTGTCATAGAGCAGCCAGAGTCCCGGCAATCGCTCCACGACCCGGGCGCAATCCTCGGTTGTCTCGAGGATGGTGTTGACGTGGATGTGATGGAACGCCTTGATTCCGTATCTCTGAAAGACCTCCGCATCAGAGGCGACGGAGGACGCAATCACACCAAACTCCTCCTCCGAGGGTTCCTGACCGGCTTTTTTCCAGACGGCCGGAACTTCGGCGGCCTTGTTGCCAAGGGTTGCGTTGATCTTGGCTTTGGACAACGGATCGGGAGCGCCAACGTTTACGAGGTGCAGTCCGTACTCCGCCGCCAGGGCCGCCAGCTCCACCAACTCCTCCGGTGACTCGACACTGAAGCCCTCCACTCCATCATATCCCGCGTGCTGCACCACCTCCATCACACGGCGTCGATCGTCCACGAACTCTTTGGGGCATCCGCACAAATGCGCGGCAATGCGAAGGCTCATCTTCTTTCCTCCTGTTGGGTTCCTCTTTTCGAGTCACGGCAATCAAGCGTTTAGCACTGACAAAGAGCTTGCTCTCGTATTTCCTTGATCTGGCTCCCAGAAGGCGGTTCAGCAACCACCATGCTCCGTCCTCGCGATGATCTCGTCCTGCAGGTCTTCCCATAGCGAGGTGAACGGCGCGCAGTAGCCGGCGACTCGGACCATGAGGTGGCGATACTGGTCGGGGTGCTTCTTCGCCTCCAGGAGAATCTCGCGGTTCACGAAAGTAAACTGAAGCTGTTGGCCGCCGGTCGTGAAGTGCGCCTCGATGATCGCGGCGACATTGCGCAGACCGTCTTCATCCTTCAGGAGGTTCGGGTCCAGCTTCACATTCAGCGTCGTCGCCGTCGGCAGGAGGTGGTGGGGCAAGGAGGCGACGGAATTGAGCAGGGAGATCAGTCCCTTTCGATCTCGTCCTTGAACCGATCCGATACTGTCCGCGAGGGGTTCGCCCCTCTTGCGTCCATCGGGCGTGGCACCGGTCACCCGTCCATACTCGATGTGCATGTTCTCCCCGCCGGCGGTCGTGCCCAGGATGTATTCTCCGCCGCGGTAGGGCTTGCGGCGTTTCAAGATAGCGTCGAGCGTCGTGATGATCTGCTGCATCACGACGTCGCTTTCCGGATCCTCATTACCGAAGTGCGGCAACTCTCGCTCGATGCGTCGCCGGAGAAACTCCTGTCCCTCCCAGTCGGTCTGCAACGTCTCCGTGAGTTCGGAGAGAGTCAGGAGCCCCTCCTCAAAGACGACTTTGCGAACGGCGATCAGAGAGTCGGCGAGGTTGGCTGTTCCGATGACATCCCAGTTGCAGAAGTTATAGCGGGCCCCGCCCTGGGTGTAGCCGCAGGCTCTCTCAATGCAGTCCTTTACTGCGAGCGACGCCTGAAGGTTGCCGCCGGGGTGCAGAGCGGCGGCCCTGTCTCTCCCAACTGACGACCGGTGCGCCGCCTCGGCAACCAGGTCCATGGATCCCACCAACCTGCTCCACACGTCCTCGAACGAGACCATCGTCGAGAGGTCCACGTCGCGCTGGAGTTCGGGCTCGAGCCCCAGGGTCATGCGCAGAATCATCGGCATGTTGATGAAACCCTCCACCGATCCCATCTGCGCTTTGCCGGTGACAATCACTTCATGACAGCCGGACAGAGAGAAGTCCCGCGCGTCTTCGAGTGAGACGCCAACATTCACCAGCGCGTGAACGATCTGCTCGTCGCTGCAGAAATCGGGACTGCCGCTCCCGCCTCGCAGCGCGCGGACGGCGCGGCTCAGAAGCTTGGGTGGTGTTCCCTTGTGCCAGCGAACCCCGACCTGTGGACGCAGCAAAGCGAGTTCCTCGACCACATCGAGGCAGAGGAAAGTCACGTCGTTCGACGCGTCGCTCCCATCCGGCTTCACGCCTCCGAGCGTGAGGTGATTGTGTGCGCTGACGCCGCTCGTCGCTCCTGCGGACTCAAAGTACTTCGTCCACAGACAACACACCAGCTCCTGCGCAAAATCGCGGTCAAGCGTGCCCTCTGCGATCTCACGCGCATAGCAGGGGTAGAGATACTGATCCACTCTCCCCGGGGCGTCCGGGAGGAAAAAGAAGGAGAACCAGACACACTGGCAGGCCTCCCAGAAATTGGTCGGGGGGTGCGCCGGTACGCGGCGGCAGTTGCGGGCGATGGCTTTGAGTTCTGCTTTGCGATCAGGATCAACTTCGGCTTGCGCCAGCTCTTCGGCGTGGTCGCCATAACGGTTGCTGAGATCTATGTATCCTTCCGCGACAATCTGCAACGCCTTGAGGAAGTTGCGTTGTTCGGCGTTCTGCGGATTGTCAGGAGAGAGTCTCGCGATTCGCTCGTTGATCTGCTCGATCAATCCGGCAAAACCAACGGAGAAGATTGTGTCGTAATCGACCGTGGTGTGATTGCCTGCCGCGGACAACATGCCCTTGCACCAGAACGGCTCCACCTCTTTCGGAACAGGCCACCAGCCTGTCGGAGCCTCCCACGTTCTGCGTCCGAAGACCGCGGGAGTGATCTCCCCTCCGGAGTCCTCGATGAGGCCCGGAGGGGTTCCGACCAGAAGCTCTCCGTCGCGGAAGATGACTTCCTGATGCCGATAGTAGTGGGCGATGGCCTTCGCCTCGCGGAGCACAGCCGGCTCCCCTTCTGTTTGCGCCATGGACTCCGTCCACAGCTCACTCGCCCGGGGGTTACCAACGTGCCGACTCCGTAACGCCCGCGCTTTCATCGCAAGTACTCGATCTGTCAACATCAAACGCACCTCGGTTACTCTGTAGTGGTCCGCTCAGCATCGTAACGCAATCTGACCGATTGCGCCACAGCCTCTACAAATTCTGCAATCTCTCAATCAGATACCTGTAATGCGAGAACGACATGTCGGGAGAGGCCATGTCATCCAGAGCGGGAAGGAAACCGCCCTCACGTATCAGCGGCAGGAGTCGATCGATCTCTCCGTCAATCGCCTCCGGGCCGGCGATGACGGCCTCTTTCGCGATGTTGCCCCCCAATCGCAGGTTCGGTCCGAACTGCTTGCCTAAAGCGGGAGCGTCCATCCCCGCGACGACTTCCAACGGCCACGTGCAATTGAAGCCGTGCGCCAACATGCCGGGAATCAACTCCTGGAATTGCCCCGCGCTCCACTGGCAGACAAGCGGGACATCGTGGTCGTGGAACAACCGCACGATCGGATCCTGGTAAGGATACCAGAAATCTTCGTAAGTCTTTGGTGAGATCAGCGGACCGTTCTTGCCCGCGAGGTCCTCGGCGAAGAGGAC
>JACQGJ010000550.1 GCA_016199605.1 Armatimonadota bacterium
CGGAATGGGTTTGTACGTGTAGTTCACCAGCACGAGAGCGGAGCCGTTTGGCCCGGTGAGCAGGCTGGCTTCAACGACGGGCTCGGATAACCGCACATTCTGTACTTTGTCCAATCCGGCAACGGTAAGCGGCAATGCGAGAAGCTTCCGTGGCGCTTCCGGCCACACTTCATCCAAGGTCGTTTGTCCAGCTTTGAATGGCGAGTATGCAAGACCGGGCAGGAAACCAACGGCAACGACAGTCCCTTTGCCGTAACCCACGTGGGCGCCAGCGGCTTTGCCATCCTCGTAGGTGGCAAAGATCGAAGAGGGGGCGAGGTCATCACGGAGATTGAGACGGCAGCCAAGGACGGGCATGGCAAGAGACTGGTCAGCGATGGTGATTTTCGCGGTCGTGATCGGCTTGATGGCAGGCAGGTCGGCCCGCTCGTTGTAACGATGACCGGTTTCTTTGATGAACACACCTGCGGCGTCGGCAGTCCAGACGGTGGAGGCAAACGGTGGGACATACGGCTCGTAGAACTCGTCGCGTGTCGCCACGCCTCCGGCGAGATAGACTACCCCTCCGGACTTGACCCATTCATCAATCTTCTCCGAAGCTTTCCGAGTTAAACACTGCCCGGTTATGTAAAGCGCCCGATAATCCTTGAGGCGTCCCTCCTCGACCTCCTCCTCACGTAGGATGTCGGGGTGGATTGAGAGGTGACGAAGGGCGGTCCACGTCAACCGATTTTCGACGAAGCCCGCCGGATCGTCAGTGTGCCAGAGGTCGTGGCTGACAGAGTAGAGAACCGCCACCGGATCGCGAACAGGTTTGGCCGGATAGAGGATCGGCTCGGCTTTCCCCAGAGCGCGGGTGAGCCTGGCGATGCCCGCGTATTCACTTCGGAGATCAGACCAGTAGTTCTCCGTTCCTATATAGGTCGGGCCGAAAGTCCAGAAGAAGAAGCTCTTCGCGCCCTGGCCGAGGGCGGAGTAGGCTTTGAGGCGAAGGTAGCCGTCATCGCTGGGTGTGATGAGTCCGCGGAGAGCAACGTTACGGTCGCCGATACCGGAACGGAAGATGGCCGCGAGATACTCGAAGGCTTGCGCTCCGGTCCACGTATAGTTCGGGCCGTACATGTGGTTGAGGCCAAGCCAGTCCTCGGCAGAGACGATGTCTACGGCTTCCTGCGCGCCGATCTCGAAAAAGTCCAGACCCCGATACCCCATGCCGCAGTAGGGTGCTCCCCAGGCGTTGAAGAAGTTGTGATCCGAAGGAAGGGTCTCGGTCTTCATCCCCTTCGGAAGAGACGCGCAAGATTGCTTCACGAGCGTTGTCGTCTGCCGGAGTTGTTTCACCGTCCACCACTGGCCGAACTTGGCCGCATAGTACATGATCTTGCGTGTTGGAAGATCGGCCTCTCGCGGCAGCGCCTCCGCAAACATCGCCTTCGCCGGGTACTCGACGGTATCAATGGGCTTGCCGAGCGACTGGTCGGTCTCACCCTTGCCGCGGAGGTAGTCACGAAACCAGCGGTTGAGTTTGTAGGGATTCACACCGCGGAAATCCATCGTCTGGATTTCGTCCGAGACCACGAAGTGGGCCATGTTCTGATAGGTCCACCCGCCCTCCTCGGTGGCAAGCTGTCGGACGATCTGCGCGCCGTCGCCCTTCTGCCACGTCTCCACCGATTCTTCGGGGTCAGGGACAAGGTGCCATGTCGCGGTGTAGGTTCGCATCCCTGCTTCGCGCATGACCGACACCGGCACTCCACCCATCACATTGAAGCCGAGCAGCTTCAGCGTTTCGGTCGCCTGCTTCGCCAGTACCGGATCGTAGTGCCCCCAGACCGAGGTAATGATGTCGAACTGCTTCAGTGAAGGAGTGCGCCCTCCCGTGACCTCCTTGGCCCACTTGCGGTGACGTGCGGTCATCTGGGAACCCGTCTCGAATTCGTCTTTCTTCTCTCGCAGAGGATGGGGCAGCAGGAAACAGATCGTGTTCGATCCGCTCTTCTCCGTGAAGGAGAGGACAGCGCTTCCCTCGTCGGGTTTGTCGGCAAGCTGCACCTCAAACGCACAACCACGAATCGGCTCGCCGCCACCGGCGCGCTCCAGCGACAGCTTCATCGACGGCCACTCCGCCAGTCCGCCGACGCGTTCCAGCTTTCCGTGCAGCAGAGCCTTCGTCAGATCAACCCACCGGCTCCACTCACCACCCGCCACCTCCACCGATTCCGACGGCAGATACCAGTTGGCGACATGGATGTGACCACCGACAGTGACTTTGAACTCGTCGCCGGGAGGATCGGCGACTCTGAAGCGGACGAAGATATCGGCGGCCCTCGCACCTGAAAGACTCATCATGGCAGGTATGACCCACATGAAAGCAAGAGAACTTGACCGCCCCATCATTTTGAACACTCCCTGGATCGAAGGACAGGAATAGCCTCGAAGGTGACTCCCTATCTCACCACCGCTTCCATGCGCATCTCCAACGCTTTCGTGAGGCGTTGGCGTGATTCCTCGAGGTGCGCAAGGGTTGCCGTGTCGAGTTGTGCTCGCCGGCTGCGCAGGACGGAGGTGATGCTCGCCTGGAGTTCTTTCAAATGATGCCAGGACAGCGTGCGAGCGTCCTCGGGCGTGCCGGACGCGGGCTGCAGCAAGAGGTTGATGAATACATTCAGGTATTCGCGCTGCAAACCGCGGCGCTGAGTCGAGATCGTTGGTTTCCCGGCGCTCTGCCCGAGCGTCTGGCCGGGACGAAGCTCAGACCAGATGCCCGACTGCAGCGAGTTGAACAACTCGACGAGGGTGAGGGTGTCTTTCGTGTTGCCGACTTTCATTTCGTTGTCTCGCAGCCGTCTCAGCAGGACAGGGC
>JACQGJ010000535.1 GCA_016199605.1 Armatimonadota bacterium
GCCGATATGCGTGAAGCTCGCAACAACGGAAGTTGGGAAGGTTGGAAGATCGGTGGGCAGCCTCTACGTGACATCAACTGTCGGAAGTTGCGTCGGGACGCTGGTGACGGGGTTTGTGTTGATTCCGTTCATAGGCACGCAAGTCTCGACTGCTTTGCTGACAACCGTTCTGGTCAGCATGGGCTTTATCCATATCGCGAGAAAGCCCTGGAGTCAGGTGCTTGCGATAGCTGCATTTGTGACCCTTGGAGTTGCGTGCATGTTTCCCATGTTCATGCGTCCCAGAGAAAAGCGTCGCAATCCCGCTTGCCGAGACCAAAGGAAACAGATTGGTCTTGCGGTACAGATGTATCGAGACACTTATGAAGCATCCCGCTCTTCGCTGGGCTCAAATCAACGACTTATGGCCGGCGCCATCCAGTCTGGCGTCCGGTTGTTCCGGCGGGACAGCCTTTGCGGCCGTCTGGAGGTGTGGACAACCGACAAGCAACGGCTGTTGCTGGTGGATGGAATGCTGCAGACGGCGATGCCGTCCGATCCTTCTGCCGTCGCAGAGAGGAATCACCTGTTCCCCGAGCACTACTGGGCGGAACTGCTTCCCTACTTCCGACCCAAGGCCCGCAACGCGTTGCTGATCGGTCTCGGAGGCGGGTTGCTGCCACAGGTGCTGCGTTCCTATGGGATCGAAACCGAGGCGGTGGAAGTCGATCCCGTTATCGTTGAGGTTGCCCGGAGGTATTTCGGTTACGCGGGACCAGCGACGATTGACGATGGGCGTCACTTCCTCTCCACAACCCGGCAGAAATACGACTTCGTTATTCTCGATGCCTTTACCGGCGATCATCCGCCGTCCCATATGTTGACGTTGGAGGCCTTGCGGGAAGCCAGGCGGGTGTTGAAGGAAGACGGGATTCTGGCCATCAACATCGCGGATGTTCCGAAGGCCGGACGCATTCTATCGGCCTTGGAGAATACGCTTAGTCCCCTCTTTGATAACTGCATGGAGTTGGGGACAGACGAGTCGAATCGAGTGCAGTTGTTTACGATGTTTGTGACCGAGGGTTCCCTCGCGCCGCGACCGGTATACATGGGGCCTCACGTGCGACCAACAACTGAAGACCTGCAGCGGATCACCCCCTTCATTCAGCAACGGACAGGTATAGGGTCGAGCACGGTGTTGCGAGATGACCGCAATCCTTTCGACGTCCTCTACGCGCCGGTCGCGTTGGAGTGGCGGAGGGCAACGGCAGACCTGTTGGGATATTGAAAGCGAGAGGTTGCCTCAATTGCTCATCGTTCGGATTCTTCGAACTCTTGTGCTCTTGGCGGCAGTGCTATCTGCAGCGTGGGTAGCCTTCTACTTTGGCTTCTGGCGTCCCGAACGCGAAAACGCGCGGATTGCCTCCTGCCAGGCGAACATCCAACAGACGAGGTTGGCGATAGCAATGTATACCGCAGACTATGGCGATACACTCCCCCCGTGCTCCGACTACTTTGAGTTGGCAGAGATGGTTCACCCCTACGTGAAGAATTGGTCGCTCAGCTTCTGCCTGTCTCGTGACCGCAAGGGGCCGGAAATGTTCAGCTATGGCTGGAACTATCATCTTGCCGGTAAGCGAATCGATGGTCTCGGGTCTCTTGCCCGGGAACCGATGCTTTTCGACCGCAAACCGTGGCACAACGGCAAGAGGAACGTAATCTCGTTCGGGGGGACGCCGTATTTGACCCGTGCTCCGGTGGCTCAGATTCGACTGCCGTGGTCGGAGCTGCGGCGCTATACGTACACCAGTCACCGCACCAATATCAAACTCCGCCAGGCCTTCCGGTGGCATCGCTGGCGTGCCGCTGAGAGGCTCTATCATCAAGCTCTGGACGAGGCGGGAGACAACCCAATGGTGGGGCCGCAACTCTATGAGGAACTGATCGCCGTCCAGTGTAAACTGCGACATCTGGACGCGGCACAGAGAACTTGGCAAGAGATGAAACGCAAGTTCCCAGATGGTGAATGGGTCCGCCGCGCCGGCACCGTGGTCGAGCAGGCGAAACGCGGGATTGAACCCGACATGGAGCGTTACTACGAGGACCGTTTCTTGGCGATGTGGAGATACTGAAACGACTGAGCACGAAAGAGTGACCGTTCCCTGTCCAGCGATCATCCTCGGGTGCAACTCCGGCTGCGTGTACGCGTGCGCGTGTACGCGCACATTGACAGCCGACACGCAATGTGTCATGAATGGTCTGCTTTACCATTAACCACCCGACACCATGCTACCACTTCGAGATAACATTCCATCGCGCACCTTTCCCCTCGTCAACGTTTCCATGATCGTCCTCAATGTCCTGGTCTTTGCGCACCAAGTCCTGCTGGGTTCCGGCGCGGAGAAGGAGTTCCTCCATTCCTTCGGCCTTGTTCCCAGGTATCTTTTCAGCCCGGCTCACTATTATGATGTGGGGCTGGTTGGTGGCCTTGCGCCGTTGCTCACCTCGATGTTTCTCCATGGAGGATGGATGCACCTTGGCGGCAACATGCTCTTCCTGTGGATCTTCGGGGATAATGTTGAGGACCGGTTGGGACACTTCCGGTACCTGTTGTTCTACCTGCTCTGCGGAGTTCTCTCCGGGTTGCTGCACGTCTTCACGCATCCTGCGTCGCCCTATCCGACGGTGGGAGCAAGTGGAGCTATTGCCGGTGTCCTGGGGGCCTACATGATGATGTTTCCTGGAGGCAGAGTCACGACGGTTGTGTTCTTCTTCTTCCTGTTCACCACAGTCGAGATTCCGGCTTTTGTCTTCCTGGGGATCTGGTTCCTCTTTCAGTTCCTGAATGGAATCACGGAACCGATTGCCGGGGCCGGGGGCGTCGCGACCTGGGCCCACATCGGGGGCTTTGTGGCGGGACTCTACTTCGCCAGGAAGTGGGATAACCGCCCGAAGCATCGTGGAGCCAGTTGGTCGTAGCGATGAAGGATAGCAACGGTTCGATTGGCCGATATGCCCTCATCCCCTCGAGTGAGGCGCACCGGTGCCCCATCGCCATCTTCGGCAACTTGGTTGCATGGTTCAGTCGTTTCATTGACATTCACGTCAGCCCTCCAGTATAATAAGCC
>JACQGJ010000536.1 GCA_016199605.1 Armatimonadota bacterium
AGCAGTTCACACTGGTGGATCACCACGGAGAGGACTATCTTGGAAAGTGGGAGGCGGTGCGGAAAGCCGCCACAAACATCAGGCAGTGGGAGGGCGCACCCTCATGTTCCATCGCAACTCCTGCAAATCACTCGTGGACAGCCATGCCTCTCAGGATAACCGTTGAAGCAAAGGCGCCGGCCAACGATCCGGCCACGGCAGTCAAGGCGGACTACAGCGTGGATGGCGCTCTCCACTGGACTTCCCTGCCAGACGCAGTCAAGCCGCCTTACACCTTTACTCTCGAAGCAGACAAGGTGAAAGAGTTGCCATGGACTGTGTGGTTAAGAGCTCGCGCCGTGAACAAACGTGGGCCTTCTTTGTGGGACGTGATTGAGGTAAGATGCAGCAAGTAGACTGGGGTGTAGGGCAATGGCAGCGCGTCGGGTCGATTCGCGGGAAGTCTCGGCCAAGAACAGGAGTCGTCGATTTGGAGCTACACCGGAAGACGGCGTTAGCCGCTCGAAGTACCACCGGTTTCCTGGCGGGATGTGCTTTGTGTATTGCACTTTGCTCTTCTGCCTGCATGGCCCAGAACGGGCTGGTCGCGGACTATACATTCAGCGAAGGATCGGGCACGGCGCTAAACGATGTCAGTGGAAACGGCAACGATGGTGTGATCCACGGCGCAAGGTGGGTTAAGGCCGGCAGCGGCCACGCTCTGTATTTCAATGGCAAGGACAGCTACGTGGATTGCGGGCAGGGCCCGGCCCTCGACCTTCGTACCGCCGGCTCGATCGAGGCCTGGGTCCGTCCGTACTGCCGGCCAAGCGGGGAGGTCGGGGTCGTCGGCAAGTTCTACACGAGCTTCCTGCTGACCCTTTACCGGGACGGGGGCTTCTACTGGTATGCAGGCGGCGGTGGGAACAATGTCTGCGGCCCGTCCGGGCGGGAGGATTCCTGGCATCATCTGGTCGGGACCTTCGACGGCAAGGAACTCAAGATATACGTGGACGGGCAGATGCGGGGCGCCAAACCGTCTTCGGTCAGCCGGATCGATTCCGGCGGCAAGCTGTATCTTGGCCGCGTGATGGGCGACCCCGAGTCCGTGGACAAAGCCCTACAAAAGTCGGGTTACTTCAATGGGATGATAGGAAGAGTGCGGGTATACAACCGGCCGCTGTCCGCTGACGAAGTGCAATCCCGGTTCGTAGCGGAGGAGCAAATCTACGTGGAGGACCCATCACTGATGAACACGCTCAAGTTTGGGCAGTCACCCATAAAGTACCTTCATGCGTCGTCATGGTCCAATGCGCACAAGGCAATCATGATCTCCGACATGGGCAAGTGCGCGCCGACAAAGGCGTTGTCGAATCTTTCCAAGAAGAAGCATTGGCAGAGGATTCCCTACCAGTTGGGAAGCAAGAAGGAGCCTGGGACGAAAGGGACGATGATATGGGCCTCCATGGAAACCAACGCCCCCACCTTGCGACTGCCCCTGGGCGTGGAGGGCTGCTATGCGATCTATACGGGGCTTTACACCAGCAGTTTCACTCCCAGCAAGGCATGGCTTAGCCTGGACGGAGACATGGCCGACGTCCCGCTGAGGGCTGGCCCGTCGACCGACTATTGGGCCATTGAGGAAATCTTCTATAGGGTCGCCGATTTGACGGCGAGCAGCAAACTGCACATCTCGCAACAGAACTCCGCGTTGTGCGATTCCGTTTGGCGAAAGTACAACCTGGGCTGTGGCGTGGCCTACGTCAAGCTGATTCTCTTGTCGGAAGAGGAGACGGCAAGCTTCCACGCGAGGAAGGGCCAACGGTCTTCGCGAAGACTCGCCGTAACCTGTGACGGCACCAGCTTTCTGGGCGACTACCGGCCAACGACTAAGCGGGAGGTGCTGCGGGAAATCGAGTTCCTTCGCGATACGGATTTCGATACGATGCTGCTGCACATCGGGGGGTCCATCCAAGTTGCCTACGCGACGAAGGTCGGAGAGCAGTTTGGCCAGGGCATGGACGACTACCCGGATGTGAATCTGCGTTACATTGTCGAGGCCTGCCGGGAGCTGCAGAGCAAGGGCGTGAACCCGACGAAAGTGATTATCGACGGCGCGCATGAGACAGGCGTGAAGGTTCACGTGGGCTTCCGCCCGGCGCTCTGGGGTTATTACGGCCCGTTCGATCAGTTCTTCAGAACGAAGTTCTTCAACGATCACCCGCAGTGGCGCACGGTCGATCGTGATGGAACGCCAGTCAGCCGCATGAGTTGGGCTTTCCCACAGGTGCGCAAACGACAGATCGACGTTCTCGCCGAAGCAGTGAGCTTCGGGGCGGACGGAGCGCACATCGTCTTCAACCGCGCATGGCCGGTGGTCCTTTACGAGCAACCCTTCATAGATATGTTCAAGAAGCAGTACGGTGTGGATCCTCGGAACATCGATGAGACCGACCCTCGCATATTCAAGGTGCGGTCGGATATAGTGACAACCTTCATACGTGAAGTGCGTGCCATGCTTGATAGGGAAGAGAAGTTCAGGAAGAACGGCAAACGCCTGGAGTTGAGCCTGTGTGTGATGAGCAACGAGTACGACAACATGCAATTCGGTCTGGATATCCGTCGACTGGTGGACGAGGGTCTGATCGATGAACTGTACCCGTCCTACCACCCCAGCTTCGGTGCAGTCAAGGCAACGTGGGACGGCAGGTTCTTTCTCGACGTATGCACTCCGAAAAAGATACCTGTCATCCCGATCTACAGCTCAGGTCTCGTGAATGAGGAGAGCATGGCCAGTTGGGCAAAGACTACCCTATCGCTCTACGAGGAAGGCTTTTCGGGGGTGGGCCTGTGGGACCCCTCATACGAGCTTGGCTTCAACAAGTATCGTCTCCTGCCGCTGACCCGGTTCGGACACACGGAGGAGCTGAAATCGCTGTCGGAAAGCGGCCTGCCCGGTCGCGTGTACGCGCCGATCTACATCCTGGGTGACAAGGTGATGGACCAGCGGTATCTACCGACGTGGGGTGGGTAGCGGTGTTGCCCGAACGGGTTCCGAAAGGAATCGTCCATGATCTTTCGGTCACCACTCCAGGTGAAAGCGGCGCACCCGTTCGTCCAGGAGTGGCGAACTCTGCGAGTTCGAGGACTCCTGGACGGGCTATGAGGCGCGAGTTCG
>JACQGJ010000554.1 GCA_016199605.1 Armatimonadota bacterium
AAACTGCCCTCTCAACCTTTCGCGGCCTTGTAGGTGTAGCTGTAAACAAGATTCCCTTCCGGCGCGTTCAGAAATGCCTGGTCGCCCGTGTTGTTCCAGACACGCTGGCGTTTCCACAACAAATCCATCTCCGGTTCTTCACACTGAGGCTCCCCCCGCCGCGCCTCGGATCCGGTGTGGATGCGGCAGACGCCGCCCGGCGGAAGATCGCAGTTTGCCTGAGGAAAGCATTGACGTAGAAGCAAAGGCTTCTTCTGAGTGGAGTCAGTCAGCCGCCAGTTATCTGAGAGATTGACCGGAGCCCGGCCGCGATTGAGGAGCCAGACGACTTCGTCTCTCCCCCAGAACTTCACAAAGCAGACGAGGAGATTCGATTCGGCGTAAGGATCTCCCGCACCCCACCACCCCCGTCGATTCCTCGCGGCCTCGACCTGCGCTTTGATGAGTTCCTCCAGACACAGCAAAGCGAAGGCGTTTTCGGGAGTGTCATCTCCGACTCCTCTGACGCCTATACGGGCCGCTCCCTGTCTCACGAGTTCGACATTGACGCACTGCTTTCCTGCCGCGTCCAGATAGACATAGCCCAGAACCCGCTTGTGACCATCGCGTGCTAACGCACCTTGGTCATCGCGTTCTGCCTCGAGCCATAGATCACGTGCGCGGAGCAGTTCCTCATTAGCCCTGCGCGCCTCGCGGCCACCAGCCTCCGCCAGTTCGGGCGCCTCGACGGACTCGTACCGGACCGTTTCTTGACGCTGCTCTAACCATACGCGAATCGTGTCTCCGTCAATTACCTCAATCAGTCGAACGGTCTCAAGTCTATTCGCGGGTTGACTCATTGCTTTGCCAGCAGCGAGTTCTGCCCCGACCCAGCAACAGATCAGAAACAGACCTCCAGGTTTCATCGTTTGGTGGTGTCCCCGATGCTTCATCCTGTCTCACCCCCCAGAGGCTGCAAGGGAACTCTCACCCAGAAAGTGCTGCCCTTGCCCAGTTCGCTTTCCACCCACGTAGCTCCGCCGTGTGCCTCGGCGACCATCTTGCAGAAGGTCAACCCCAACCCGGTGGACATTTTCCGGCCAGACTTCCGGGTCTCAACCTGACCGAACTTCTCGAAGATTCGGTCGTAGTATTCCTCCGGGATTCCTTCACCCGTGTCCCTCCCGCCACGCGGGAAGGAAGGATTGAAATCCTTACTACAAGGCTTGTATTCATTCACTGGTTTCCCCGGCCTCTTGTAGTCGCGAATTCATTCACTCTTTGCTTGCAGAAGAATTGAAATCCTTACTACAAGTCTGGGCGCCATACACTACTTCGGCGGCAACCCGCCGCCGGCCCCGCCTCAGCTCGCGTCGTCCTCTTCGTTGGTGCCGACGTGGGACAGGACGGCGCGGACGAGGTGGCCATTCGGCGTGCCTTCCGCAAACACGAGTTCCCCGTCAATGAGCAATTCCACGCAGCCCTGCCACAGTGGAGCGCAGCGGAGCAGGGGTCAGTTCCAGCGAACTGTTAGCCGCTTTTACCTTACTTCATGTTCTGCAATCAGCTCGCGTACTGCTGGAACCAGCATTGTTGGAACTTCCATCACTGTCTGCCCCAACGCTTCGAAGGCTGCCTCATCTTCAGCGACAGCTTCTTCCTCAGACTGGGATTCATAATGGGCCGGTACTCTTGTCACGCGTTTTGAGTCCCAGCCTGGCGGAAACTCACTTTGTCTCATCTCCTCTTCCCCCTTCTGCGGCCCCTATATGCCGTCAGTAGTTTGCCTCGCAGTTCGTGATTGTTTCTATGCGTGGTTCATAGTCCGAGAGTGTGCCGCAACGCTGCGTCCACGGCGGTGATATCCGGCAATGCCCCGATGATGGAGTGTATCGACCTTCCCACAACTGTCGCGAGGTTGTCCGTCATAATCACAGAATCCGCTATCAGGCCCGAAGCGGTTCCCGCCTCTGAGTCCACGGAGACAAACACGCGACTCGGATGACCCACGCGCGCCAGATTGGTGGTGATCATCGCGATCACCACTTGTGGAATTCCCGTAGCGAGATTGTCAGCCTGCACGACGATGGCGGGACGCCGGCTAAAGTCCTGCTGGTTACTATGGGGGAACCAGACAACTACAATGTCACCACGGCTATAGGTCATCATATACCTCCATGCCGGGCGCATTCCAGTCCTCTTCCCAGGCGGATAATCTCCATCGCAATTCGGTAATCTCCTGAGGAGTGAGATCGGGGCCCCGTTCCTCCCCGACGCGGGAGGGCAAGAACGCGACAATGACCCGCGCCTGTTGCACGTCCTCGGGTATCTCCAGCAATTCAACTCTTCCATCGCGGAAAGTGCCCTCAACACATTTCACCATCATAATCACCTCGCATGTCAGCAGTGCTTGCTGACACAATTATAGCTGCGATTCACTTCAGACTAAACGGCACCACCATCGCCTGCACGTTCCCAAAATCCGCCAGCTCGTCGCGGTGCAGCCGGATCCTCTCGCAGTAGGCGACCTTCGGGTCCTTGTCTTTCGGCGACGCCTTTCCCAGCCACTCGCTGTATCTCCTTCTATTCTCGTCACCCGTTTTCGTCTCGCCTGCTTGAAGAGCACTGCGTTTCACGCGTTGTAGTCACGCGTGATGTTGAACGGCGGCATTCTACCGAATTGCGTCTGAAGACGCAAGACGTGGAGCGAAGGGACACCCGTTCTCTACGCTGTGTGAATCATCACCCCGAGGTCACTCCCATATCTTCCCCGTCTCCCGCTTTCTTACGGCACGGGCTGTTTGGCTTCAACCGAAAGTCTTCGCTTCCTTGCTCGATAGACCTGAACAGTGGATCGTCACTGAGGCTGTGGTTGTCCTGGCTTTTGATAGCGCGGCGGTAATCCCAGAAGGTTGGGTAACTGCCGTCGAGAGGCCTCCAGGAAATTAGAACGGAGGTCATGTAGTCGAGGTAGCAGTTATAGTCGAGCTTCAGGCCGGTGGCCGCGTCCTGGTACACGTACAGGTCGCTGCCGGAAGGCCCGCCGGCAAAAAGGATCGAGTTGCGGACCGAGTTGTTCGCTCCGCCTTTCATGATGATCCCGTGGGCTCGAGTCCGGTAGATGGTGACGTGGTTCACCTGAGTGTTGCTCGCCTCAGTCCAAACCATTGCATTCATGAGCCGGTAGAGGGCACAGTCGAGGATTTGCACCTTCTCCGTTCGGTGGAGGCCGATACCTGCTCCCCAGGCATGGCCGCACAGGGAGATGCGGCAGTTCCGAATCGTCACGTTCCTGCAACCCTCCAACGTAAGACCGTTGGAGGCGAAACGAGAGACGGTGAAGCCCTCGATCACCACGTTGGCGCCGGTGATGACGACGGCTTGCGGATCGCGCAAAACGTGGAGTGTGTGGTCCTTCTCCGGATTGTCGGTGGTGTAGCGGACGTAGAGTTTGCCTGTCTGGCGGTCATGGCAATACCGGTAGTTGCCGGACTCGACCTCGTCGACGCTCTTCACCGCTTCGAGACCTTCGATCACGTGCTTCGTGGCGTCCAGATCGACAGCCACGGCCAAAACGTCACCGGTCTCCTCCACCTCGTAGGTGCTGTTCCTACCCCCAGTGAGCCTGAAGCCTCTCTTTTGCTCCACTTGACCGACGATCTTCACTTCTCCGTCACCGTAGGGCTTGAACACGATGGGCTTCTCGGCGCTGCCGCTTTTCGTGAGGACGATTCCGCCTGAGTAGGTCCCCGCTTTGACCAGCACGACATCGCCTTCCTTCACTACGGCGGCAGCCTTGTTGATCGAGCGGAACGGAGCGCCTTCGGTTCCCTGGTTCCGGTCATCGCCGCGGGGAGCCACGTAGTAGCTGTCCGCCCAAGCGCCTGCCCACCCATTGAACGTAGAGGTTGAGCCTCCAAGCAGGCTGAAGCATACTGCGGCAATCAACGACGATCTTCTCGGGTATGCGTGAAGCATTGGTTGACACCTCCATGGCAAGGCGGCGATTAGGGTCTGGTCGGGCGTATGATGATCCTGAGCGGACGGTCTGCGTTAACCTCCAGTCGCAGGGACAAGCGCGAGTCATTGCCTGCCGGCACCGAGCCGGTAGCCTCCCCGATGGTGACATCGAAGCGCTGGCCCGGCGTAATCTTCAAAGCACCGCTCGCGATCCGCAAGAGGACACCGGACTGGGCCTGGAGCACGAACGAACAGGCTTTCTCGTCGTAGCGGAGCTTGCGTACCTCCGCGGTTCCTGCTTGCGGAAGGAGAAGGACGGGGAGACGCTCCAGAATCGCGGCTTCCCCGTCGGGCACCTCGACCGGAGTGCGGGCTTCTCTCCCGAGCGTGATGATGTAGTCCCGGTCGACGTGGTTGCCTGCCTTGTCGAAATGATGCACCTTCACCAGACATTTCTCATTGGGCCAGCCGTAGCTGCCGGAATGAGTGGTGATGATCCTCTCCTTACCCAGCATGTACCCGGCGTGCAACTCGATGGGAGTGAAGGGGAAAACGTAAGCCGGGAAATCATAGTCGTAGTTGTAACTCGTGCCAACCAGCAGCGTGGCTAAACGGATCGCCCGCACCCAGTTGCCGAAATCCCTCCGACTGCTCGCGTAACCCAACGGGCTATCGAGATTCCCTTCGTAGCTCCAAGTGTCATTGTGCTGAATCTCTACCATTCGCTGAGGTTTCCTGGCCAGAATGCTTTTCGTGGTCGTGGGACCGTTGCCCATGAGCGTGCCGCCTTTCGCGCGCACACGGTCAATGACCGCCAGGCGATGCGACTCACCCAGCAAGGTCGTGACGCCAACTTCACGGCCGATGGTGAAGGTCTTCCTGTCGAGGAGGCAGGAGTGTCCGTCCGGGATGTTGCAGGTGATCAGCGGAGTGCCATAGCCGACTGTTTCCATCTCGTCCCAATAAAGGCCGTCCGCTTTGATCTCGTTGAGATACCTGTCTGCGACCTCAAGCAACGCCTTGCCATAGGAGTTGTTGAGCGTGGCCACGACACTGTAGGTCAAGCTGTAAACTCCGCTCCAGTCAGTCGAAAGCTGCTCCCCTTTGACATCGGTCAGCCAGCTATCCTTGAACCGCTCATGTCCGCCCTCCGAGGTATCGCGCTGGCTATCATAGTAGACAAGCACTTTGCAGTCCGGCACTGCTTTGCGGATCTTGAGAGCAGCGTCACACAACCGGCTTCGAAAATCCTCCCAGTAGGGGTCCATGACTCCGGCGCCGAAGCCGATCTTCTTCTGGTCGTGCTTCCGGTCCACCCATCCTCCACAGTAACAGGCATACCTGATTCCGAGTCGTTGGAACTGGCGGCGAATCTCCTCGACGGAAGTGCCGATGATGGCATCGGGGTCGAAGAAGGTCCAAGCCCCCTCCACTGGATAGTTGGAACCCCAGTCCTGCCGAACCAGGTTGATGAAGTCGTAGTAGTCGTTGGATGCGACGGGGTATGCCGACCATCGCAGCGTGTACGTCTCCCCCGGCTGCAGACACAGCATGTCCGTCCGCAAACCCGCGGCTTCTTCCTGTGAGTCATAGTAGAGAGTCGCCTGATTACGGAGGACATCGTCTTCACAGACGAATCCTAAACCTTTGTCCTTGAGGGCAACGTAGACGGTTGGGTTCCCGTTGGAGTAATACTCGTTGATCGCCGGATCCGGGTTTCCGGCGAGACGAACGTTGGCGCTTTTCCCCCGGAGAGAGACTTGGTTCTTCACCGACAGCCCCAGCTTCTGGTCGCCGTGAAGATTAGTGATCTCGTCGGCGATGTCTACTTTCCTGGAGGTGAATCGAACGGTCCGACGCAGACGGTAGTCCGGTCCTTCCCCCAAAACCTGCCCTCCCTCCTTGTTCGGGAGAATCCGAACCGTCCATCCCTTCTGTCCGGTTGCCTTCGGTGACTGTGCCGGGGTCAGGAGATTCAGTCCGGCGTTCGGGAACGACAGGGCGCTCGTAAATTCAAAGGTCTCACCTTTTGCGTTCAGAGAAAAGCCGCCACCCGGCAGGAGTTGTCCGGTGTAAAACGCGGGGCCTGCCCCCGGCGCGCCGCGGTTGATGGTATCGCGGTCGGTCGCCTCCGAGGTCATCGTGGGGCTGGCACCCGCCTGAGTACGAATGGTGAGGCTCTGTAGAACGAGATCCGCCTTCGATCCCGCGTAGAGAAGAGTGCTCTCGGTGGCAAGGTTTGTGATCTCGAGTCGGTTCTCTGCGGCGGGATTGGTGAGGTCAGTGACGTCCAGGACGAGTTGGTACGGATTGCCCTCATAGAACGTTTGCTTCAGGGCGCCTTCGAAGTTGGGGGCATACAACACCCTCCAGGAGTCAGCGCCGTACCAACTGTACGGGACATTGGCCGCCACCGGCGAAACAACGGGACGATTACGGAGACGCGTAACCGTACGCGTCTTCGCTGCCTGCACGACGTGGCCGTTCAGCACGACCTTCATGAAGTACATCGAGCCGCCAAAGTCCTTCGCATCAAGCCGGGAAAATACCTCGAGCAAAACGGTCGTGTCACGTTGCGGGACCGTCCCGAACTCGAACCGTTTGGTCTCGCCCAGCGGCACGCGTGTCTCCGCCTTAACCACGGCGATTTCCTCGGCAAAGCAGGGGACAGTGACAAGACACATCAGGAGGATAGGGATATGTTTCACCGGTGCGACAACCTCTCGATACAGGTTAGCCCATTGTAGCTGTAAGACCATCGCTCAGGCAACCGCCGTCTTATGCTCATCGCTGCGCGAGTCCTGAAACAGGGAGCGTCGATCACTTCTGGAAGTTGACTTTGCCTTTGCGCAGGCATATCATGACGCCGCGTCTCATGACGCCGCGTCCAACTTTGATCGAGGCCCGCTCCGCAGAAGTCTGCGTCGGCTTCCGGTGTATGGAGCAGACACGCTCATGCTTCGAGGCCAGCGGCGGACTGTATGCTTCGGTCGTACGCGCTGAGACAGAGATAGGAGGTTCATTGCTTGATGCTTTCCACCATCACCACCGCGATGGCGCTCATGCTATACGTCGTCGCGGCTTTCGCTCAAGGAGGCCGTCCCATGGATCAGGGCCCGACCGAAGGGATCTTCAACGTTCGAGGATTCGGCGCCAAAGCCGATGGTGCAACCGACGACACAGCGGCCCTGCAGTGTGCAATCGACAAGGCCGCGCAGCAAGGCGGTCAGGTCTACCTGCCCCCGGGGCGTTATTTCGTGTCCGGGTCTCTCTGGGTGAAGCCCGGGGTGGCCGTTGTCGGAGCAGCCGTGGCGCCCCAGTACATCAAGCCACTGATCGGCACGGTGATCCTCGCTACGGGCGGTCGCGATCAAGAAGAAGCCCCAGCCCTTTTCGAGTTGGGCGACTCTTCAGCCGTGCAGGGACTCACCGTCTACTACCCGGATCAGAAGCCTGACGACATCCACCCGTACAACTGGACTTTCCACCTGCAAGGCGGTGACAACACGGTGGAGAACGTGACGCTGATCAACAGCTACAACGCCGTGCGCGTCGGCCCGGAGCCCAACGTGCGCCACCGGATTCGAAGCGTCTCCGGATGTGCCCTGCGCAACGGGATCTTCGTGGATTCGTGCTCCGATATCGGGCGTGTGGAGAACGTGCAGTTTCACTGCCACTGGTGGTCGGCGCCGGAAGTCGGCGGCAACTGGGACCGGGTCTACGAATACATGTGGCGGAACTGCGAAGCCTTCACTTTCGCCCGCACTGATTGGGAATACATCACGAACAACTTTGTCTTTCCTGTGAAGATCGGCTATCACTTCATCGCCACTCAGAGCGGCGCCTGCAATGGCCACCTAACCGCCAACGGCGCTGACGCTGCGCAGGTCTGCGTGCAGGTAGACGAGATCCAGCCGATGGGATTGTTGATTACCAACGGGCAGTTCGTGGCCTTCAGCGGCGACGACCCGACGGCAATCCTCGTCGGTGAGAAGTGCCGCGGACAAGTGCGGCTCGTGAACTGTAATTTCTGGGGCGCCTTCCGTCGCATCGCCGTGCTCAAGGGGAATTCCTTCGTCGGCTTCTCCGATTGCTACCTCAGCAACTGGGACGCGAAATCCGAGGGCCTACCGGCCATTGACCAGCAGGCAGGGAAGCTGCAAGTGCAGGGGTGCAGCTTTCTCGGCAAGCTGGCGGTGCGCATCGATGCGAAAGCAAAGCACGCGATCATTCTCGGGAATAACGGTTCTCATGGAGTTCGGGTTGAAGACCATAGTAAGGGGAAAGCAATCCTCCGCGATAATGAAGCGGCCCCGCACATGCCGCCCGCGTCGAGACACTACACACTATCAATCGGATCGGAGGAGGATGAGGAGTGCCTGACTGGAGGTTGGTACGGCGGCGAGGTCGCCACCGATGGACCTCCCGGCACGAAATCCGCCCGATGGACCCGGACGAAGTGCGGTTTGAGACTTCCGGTCCTTCCTGACACCGACTACGAGCTCTTGATCTGGGTGAGCGTAGTGAAAAGTGACCCCGCAAACCGCATCTCCCTGTCGGGAGGAGGAACAGTGAAGGTGGACAAGCCCGGATTGCAGCAGATACGCCTGGTCGTCCCCAAAGCGATTACCGCGGGCGGGAGCCTGATTGAGATCACCTTCACCGCGAAGACCTGGGTGCCGAAAACGGACCTCCCTCCAAGCACCGATACACGGGAACTGGGAATGAGGGTTTTCAGTGTCGTCATGAAGGCTCGTTGATCCTTGGAACTCATCCACAGACAACGCCGCTGAATGAGCATCCTGCTGCCAGTGAACTCAACCCGTCACCCTCAGAAAGGCGAGGTTTGGTCTTTGGAGGAGGTCATCGAAAGAGACGAACCGGCTTCGTGTGCATTATCTATTCTGATGTCACCCCCTCGAGTCCTTTGTAGTGAACGCTCGCCGTGGCGTTCTCTCCCGCTACGAGAAACGGCACGGCGACCGTTCACTACAGTAGCCAAACC
>JACQGJ010000555.1 GCA_016199605.1 Armatimonadota bacterium
ACGGGATCGATGTGAACGTGGTGACGGTACTTGGTCCCGTCCCACAGGAGGGCGTTGGCCCGCTTTCTCGCCGCGCTGGCGAACTCCCTGAAAGACTCCGCTTCGCTGACGCGGCCCAGGGCGTCCAGCATTGCCGCCATCGCGTCGGCTGCCTTGGGAAGTCGCACCCCATCGCAGCACGCCACGACGTATCTGCTGTTTTCGTTGCGCAAGCAAGAACTGTCACCCATCTGGAAATCCCATTCATCCGGCGTGTGGGGTTTCTTGATGAGTCCGTGTTCCTCGCTCCACAGATCGGGGGAACTGGTCGCATACCCCCACCCCCGCAGCATCGGCTCCATCAGGTTCTGCATCCACTCCGTGTCTCCCGTCGCCCTCCATACCTGGCAGACGTTGATGATGCCGCCGGTTTCGAGGTCGGCCATCATGCTTCGGATCATGTGCTCGCCTTCCCATCCCGGGTGACCATCGGCGTAGATATGGTCATACAGCGAACCGTCCGGCTTCTGATGCGAATACAGGAGCTCGAGTTGACTTTTCAACTTCTCGGCGGTCTCGAGGTACACGGTAGAGTCCAGTCGAAAGCGCGGGTAGGCGAGGTTCATGGGCGAGTTGTCGGCGCACTTGTCTCCGATAACCCACTTGCCCTCGTAGAGCGCCGGATCAGAACACCCCTCCATGCTTTCGTGAAGCCAGCGGAAGAACTTGTCGAGATCGGTCCCCTCCGCCGAGGCGCTGGTTTTGGCGGAAAGAACGAAGCTGCCCATGCGGAAAGGGTAGAAGCTGGGTCCTGTATCCTTGAAAGCCCGGACCACGTGAAGCCCCGGCACGCCGCCAACCGTCACGGTGAACTCGGCCACACCGTCGGACGCGGAGACCTCCTGCGAAAAGTACGGCCGCCCGGCGCCGTCGTAAACGACAAACAAGTACGACCGCGACCCGCCGCCGCGGCACTCGAAAGTGATCCGCGCCTCGTCGAGCGGCGCATATCGCCGACGGTCAGTCCAGAACACGCCGAAGTTTGGAAGTTCATTCTGCTGCATTCGTCGCATGGAGTATTTCCCTTTCCAAGTCTCGCGGTCACGGTATCCTACCATCGCGAAGGAGGAGAGTCAATCGAAGGCACAAAGAGACTCGGTAGCGCTGGTGACTCCTCACCGTTCTCCGATACCGAAACGTTACCGCGCGTGGGCGTACCGTGCGGTGTTGGTAGCAGAACACGTCATTCGCATAGCGAGAATCCCCCACGCAGCGCGCGGCATAGGCGGAGCTGGCTACTTCGTTCTCAGCAGCAGTCGCCCGGATTCGGACAGCATTCTGAGGACCAGCCTGCCGTCTCTCGGCGTCAGTTTCTGGTCATACCCGACGTCTTCCAGTGGAGCTTTGTGTGAGACGGGAAAGCTGAACTCTACCGTCGCCCTGGTTGGGTTCAGGGCCGCAAAGCCGTTCTCGAAGCGACGGTAGAGCACCCGGTCCACGGTCTTCACCTCGCCAACCGGCTTGCCGAGCCGGACGAGGTAGAGAGCCTTCGCGAGGTTTTGATTTCCCGGGATCTCGGACAAGGTTAAGCCGTCCGCCCAAAGGAACCCGAAGAGGTGAGCGTACGCAAGGGAGAAGAGCGCGGGCTCCCTCACGTTCTCTGCCGTGAACTTGTTGAAATACGACAGAAGAACCGGGGCTTTGCCACGCCGCACCGCCTCCCCGTGCCTCGTCGCCGCCCATTGCAGTTCCTGCCATTCCGGTAGCCTCCGGGTCGATTCGGTACCATAGGGGAAGGCCTCGAGCATCTGCGCATCCGCATAGGACCAGTGACCTGGCATGACTGACACACACGTGTTCTGAACGACGATCCGGTCCCGCCCATGGCTCTTGACTGTCTCGTAGATGCCTTTCAACAAACCCTCATACGCTTGGGAATTGCTTTTGCCCGGATCGGGATGGGAATGCCTGCCAAACTTGGGCCCGTAGCACTCGACGGTCGGTCCGGCAAGATCCACAAACACGCCATCGTAGCCCATTTCCATCAACATCCGGACCTGCCGCAAGGCCGCCTCCTGAAGGCCCTTCTGGTGCAGGCAGGTGTTCAGCAGACCAAGATGATGGTTCGCCTGTCCCCACGCGTCCTTCTGGATTTTGCCCTCCGCGTCAATGCAGACCCAGTCGGGGTGGTTCTTCAGATCGCGAGTCTCGTGGTCAACGGATTCGAGCCACTCGCTGTAAACGGTTCCTCCCTCTCTCACTTGCGTCTCGGTGTCGAGGAGACAAGTGTAAACGACGTAGTGGAGCAAACGAAATCCTGCCTTGTGGCATTTCTCCAACGCGGCCTTGTCGGGAGTGCTGCCGATGATCCAGGAAAAGGGACGCAGCTTGTTCTGGACGACCGGGTCAGTCCACTGTGCGGAAGGGCGGTAGAAGAGATTGTAGCACTCCGATTCGCGAAGCCATCCAGGGGCGATCCGGCCGTAGCTGATCTTGTGGAGGACCTGATGATCCGGCCAGGGCGCGAGAGGCGAGAGATGATAACCGCGAGCTGTCTCCGAAAGTCTTGCCGCGGCCGGAGCGTCTGCCACGACCGCCAGACCGAAGGCGGCCTCCAGAGAATCGCCGGCTGCGAGCACTGTTGACTTCGGAAGGGCGTGGAGAAACACGCAGCCTGCCTCTCCCGGCGCCCGTCCCCCCGCGTTCGAAGGGAGGACCGCAAGTCCTCCTTTCTCACCGGGGAGGAACCACCAGTCCTTACACTCGATTGGATCCCACCCTCGCACGTTGAAGTTCGTCACCTCTGACCCTCTCTCGCCGGGCGACACATAGTGCTTCGAGCTCGCGTTCGATTGCCAGTAATAGTACTGGCCACTCGGCCCGGACAAGACGGTGAGACGACTGGTGACGAAGAACACAGGGACGGCGCTGCGCACACTGACCAGCAGGAGGAACTGTCGCTCACCGACCACAGGAAATCTCAGTTCCACTTCAACCCGCGCTTTGCCTTTGACGATTCGGGGCTTGTCCGTGAGCTTTCCGGGCCGGGTCCAGCCCGTGCCCTGCTGGATGCTGGGTTCCAAGATGTAACGGCCGAGGGGCGACTTCAGTTGTATGACAGCATCGTCTCGCGCCACCGAGAGTTCCTGGTCTCCAATGCCGACGACGACCTCCCCACTCGTGACCTGGACTCGCGGGGACTTGGCGGCCCTCAGATGGGGAGCGGGTATGACACAGACTATCGCAAGGAGTAGCCCCCAGCACCGGCGAACGAGGCCTGCGGTGAAGGGAATCGGCAATTGAGTTTCCATCGCGCTACTCCATCATACAGGGCTTGGTCTCGGGAATCGGTCGCGGTATCCTACCATCGCGAGGGAGGAGAGTCAATCAAGGTCAGATGAAGACTCGGCAGCGCCGGTGTCGCATTACCCCTCTCTCTTGCAGGCTCACTACCGAATGGGGAAATCCATCCAGCCGCAGGGAACGTGTCGCTGTACCGTTCCTGTGGTATGGATGCGGTCATCGAGACGGCGCGGGAGCAGGTCGCTGAACTGGTCGGGGCGCACCCGCTGGAGATCGCCTTCACGT
>JACQGJ010000037.1 GCA_016199605.1 Armatimonadota bacterium
GACCTAGACAGCGAAGACTGCGACTTCGGCTGCTCAACAGTGGCAATTCCAGAGGGAGCCCGAGTAAGTCGAATCGCATGAAACCGTCCCGGGCAGATCCGGGTCCAGAAAGGACCCAGTGAGAGTAGCCCAGTCGCTTCAGCGCTGGGATCTGGGGCGCGCAGACCTTCCGAAGTCCCGAAGGGACGGCTGACTGAGCGCTTCAGTCGTCCTTTCAGGACTTCGGTCCCCTCCATGGCGAACGCATTCCCAGGGCTGAAGCCACTGGGCTACTCTCAAACTGAAGCCACTGGGCTGCTCTCAGACTGAAGCCGCTGGGCTACTCTCAGACTGCCCTTTCAGGGCGAAGGCTGTGCGCCCCCCCGGTTTCATGCGATTGCCCTGGCTGGGTGGGTGGGTGGCTGAAGTGTCTTGTGTCCTTCGTATTTGACCTTTGTCGCGCTGCGCTCAATCAACTTGCAGCAGTGATTCTCACCACAAGGTCATGCTCGAACTCAGGAAGATCGAGAGGGACCTCCTTCCCTCCACCGCTTATCATAGCGGGAGAGTACAGACCCGTCGCCGGCGAGTAGCAGCTTACCTTGAAATCACCCGAGGGTAGATCAAAGGCGATCCCTCCGTGGATCGGTTCCCCCTCTCCCTCCTCCAATTCCCTTTCATCCGCAAGGTAGACACAGTAGTCTTCACCGGCCACCGCAAACACCGATGCCAGAGTGTGGGAGGGTTGGTCCTTCAGGAAGCTGGGAAGAGGCCGGGCACGAATCAGATCGACCGAGTGAACGAACCGGGAGAGGTGTCCCATCCATGCACGGATGCAACGCTGGGATTCCGGTGTTCCAGTCTCACAGTAGTTGATGATCGAGAAGTCGATGTAGTCGTAGTGCGCTCCGCTGAGCAGTGTGGTCCATGCTCGTTTGCGGTGGATAGTCCATCCGTCAAGATCCTTGTATTGGCTCGCCACATTGTCTTCGTCCAGATTCAGGGGCTTGGGCTCGCGATACGTGGCAAGGCAGTAGTCCCGAACCGCGCGGAGCTTGAGCTGCTTGGACATGAAATCGCCCATATCGTAGCTCCTTGCCCGGTCCGAACCGTCGGAGTAAACCGTGTTCGGCAGGGGATGGATGTTGACCACCTCGACAGGGAACTCATGGAACGACTTGTCCGAGAGCTGCGTAAACGGAGTGTAGTCGAAAGCCTCCTGCCCGACGATGAGGTGTTTCTCTGCTGAGTCAGTCTCCGCAGCGCGGATCGCTTCGGCGAGGGCCCGTTGCCACTCATTCACTTCCTCTACGGTCGGGTTGCCCTCATGGCCCGGAGCGTTCCCACCCGGCTCGTTGCAGATCTCGTAGAGGAGGTTGTCATACCCCTGGGTTTCCTGAACGATCTTCCGGACGTGCGCGGCCTGCCGGTCAAAAAGCCTGGGAGATCGAAGGCTCATGTATACCGGCCACGCGATCTCCTCCAGACCATTGATGTTGTTGTGGGAATTCAAGGGATTCAGCGACCAACCCTCAGGGCAATACGTGTTGCTCAGCAAGGTCACTTCGACGATGATACCGTAGTCGGAAGCGAGAGAGAGGAACCGGTGTAGCCGGTCAAAGAACTCGGGATTCCATTGGTCGAGGTCGAACTTTGGCTGTCCGTCCAGCGCTTTGCCAGGACCGGTGCGAAGGAAGGGCGCCACGAAATCCGGCGACTCAGGCTTGCAGGTCGAGTAGGGATTCGTGGGACCTTGCAGCTCCCGAAACAGGACAAACAGCCGGGTGAGCGTCATGCCTTTTTCAGCGGCGTCCGCGAGGTATCGCTCAAACCGGAAGGGACGGTTGAGGACCGCGCCGTAGTGCTCGGTGGCAGTCACCAGCACCAGTGGCTTGCCGCGGAATTCAAAACACTTTGGATTCTCGGGGTGGACGCGGATCGGTTGAACCATTGCGTTTGTCTCCTGTCAGAGGCGGTATCGGCTGCCAAGAAGGCCACCGTGAGCACATGCCATTGCTTCCCGTCAGGCCCACAGCGCCTGTTGACCTCCGTTCACCCAGCATCGTAACGCAAACGGAGGTCCCTCGTCCACAATCAATTGCTGGGCTGGGAGCTGCGATGGGGCTAACCTGGAGTTGTATCATCAGGAGGTGTCTCCACAGGATCAGCTCCCTGGCTCCCCTTCACCCAAAACTCCTGCGAGGAACGACAGCTTCCTGGGTTTCTGGGTTCAATATGATACGGCTCCAGGTCCCTGCGACACCCCCTGTCCCTGCGACACCCCCTTGTCATCCATCCGGGTAAATGTTAACATTCGCTTTACTTGACCGCAGAAACTGTGCGGGGTTGGGCGCGTACCATCCTTCTATTGCTGAAGCAGATTGAGATGCCAAACCGCCGTATGAATCCGACGCCGCAACCTTTGTCAATTGCCATTCTTGCATGGCAATTGGCACCCTCCGGGAGTCGCCTCGAACTCCGCGAGTTGGCTGACTCCCCGTGTTCCCTTTTTGATGTCACAATGCTCCCACCGTCCTCCCCAAGCGGTGGGCTGACGAGCACGAGGTTCCCCGACTTACGCCCGGAGAGCGCGTATGGGAAGCCCCACCCTCGCATGACAATGTATACTCGGTATGGGCGAAAATGCACCTTTCGCCTTTACCCCTCGAGCCCTGCGGGTTCGCACACTCTCCAATTGCCTCCACACCACGCTCCAAACCCTAACCTTGAATCTCTCTCGCGTCAAAAATTTAAGGGTTTTTTAAGGGTTGCCGTGCACAATCTCCGGCAAGAGGTACACCGAAGCCATTGTCGTCCGGAGGAATCTATACTCGCGAAGGCTAACTCAGGTACATCCTGTCCGAGTACGTGAGTAGATACGAAAAGAGAGCGTACAACCATGAGTACACAGAAAAGAACACACGAGGAACTACTGACCGAGGTGGAGGAGATGCGCCTGCGGCTGGAGCAAGTCGAAGGAGAGCATGAAGTCATTGAGACTCTGGCGCGGTTCCCCTCCGAGAATCCGAGCCCTGTCCTGCGGATCAGTAACCGGGGCGTGATCCTCTATGCGAACGAGGCGGGCCAAACGTTGCTGCGGTCTTGGGCCTGTGCACCGGGAGAGGACGCTCCGGATTTTGTGAAACCCTTGGTCGCCGAAACCTTCACCCGGCAGACCAGCACCACGGTTGACATCAATGGAGGAGAGCGGCTTTATTCGTTTGTCATTGTGCCTGTTGCTGAGGCCGGTTACGCCAACCTTTACGGGCGGGACATCACCGAACACCGCAAGGCCGAAGCGGCGGCGCGGGAGAGCGGAGACCGGTACCGCTCCCTGTTTGAGAACATGCTGGATGGATTTGCATGTTGCCGGATGATCTTCGAAGACGACCAGCCGCAGGACTTCGTCTATCTCGAAGTCAACAGCGCCTTCGAAGAGCTGACCGGATTGAAGGACGTCGTCGGGAGAAGAGTCACCGAGGTCATTCCGGGCATCAAGGAGACTAACCCGGAGTTGTTCGAGATCTACGGGAGGGTGGCTGCGACCGGCGAGCCGGAGAGGTTTGAGACATACCTGGATGCTTTGGGGATCTGGTTTCACGTCTCTGTCTACAGCCCGGCAAAAGGAGACTTCATTGCCGTCTTTGACAACATCACCAAACGCCAGATTGCGGACGCGGCGCTGAAGCAGCAACTCAGCCGCACTGCTCTGCTCAACCAGATCGCCCGCTCCATCGCCGAGCGGCAGGACCTCCTCAGCATCCTGCGTGTCGCACTCGCAGACCTGGAAGAACACCTGCCGGTTGACGCGGCGGCGGCTTTCCTTTACGACGAGAAGGCGGACGCGCTGACCGTGGGAGTGCAAGGCCCCAAGTGCCAGGTGTTGGGCGCGGAGACCGGCATGGTGGAGGGGGGTGTCATCCCGATCGAGGGCATGGGGTTGCGCGACTGCCTGCACGGTGAAACAGAGTGTCTATCAGACATCCCCAACAGCTCCGTTCCAGCGGCAATGTTCCCACAGGGATTTCGGTCCGCAGTAGCCACTCCCCTCGCGGTCGGCGGCAAAGTGATAGGCATTCTCGGGGTGCTGCGACGTGAGGCGGACGGTTTCAGCGAAGGGGAGATTGAGTTCCTGCGACAGATGGCCGAACAGGTCGCGTTAGCCGCGCACCAGGCGCAGCTTTACCA
>JACQGJ010000553.1 GCA_016199605.1 Armatimonadota bacterium
GTCACCTTCACCAACAAGGCAGCCAATGAGATGAAGGAACGCATCGAGGGACTTATCGGGAACGCGACCCGCGGCATGTGGGTGGGAACCTTTCATGCGATGTGCGCCCGAATGTTGCGGGCAAGCGGGCAACGCGTCGGGGTGGATCCCAACTTCGTGGTGTTCGACACCGCCGACCAGCAGACCCTCATCAAGGACTCCCTGGAAGAACTGAATCTCGACCCCAAGCAGTTCAGACCCTCAGCGATCCTTTCGATCATCAGCAACGCGAAGAACGAGTTAATCGACCCCCGGAATCTTGAGCAAACAGCGAAAGGATACGTAGAAGAAATCGCGGCGAGGGTTTACACGGTCTACCAGAAGAAACTCCGCCTGAACCGCGCTTGCGACTTCGACGATCTCATCTTCTACGCCGTCGAGTTGGTGGAACAACACCCTGAGGTTGCGGACCAGTACCAGGAGCGTTTCCAGCACGTTCTGGTGGACGAGTACCAGGACATCAACTTTGCCCAGTACAAACTTGTGGAGAACCTCGCAAGAAAGCACCGGAATATCTGTGGGGTGGGCGACGATGACCAGTCGATCTACTCCTGGAGGGGCGCCGATGTCCGGCTAATCCTGCAGTTCGAGCACGACTATCCCGACGCATTGGTGATCAAGCTGGAACAGAACTACCGTTCAACACAGACCATCCTTGACGCGGCTTACCAGGTCATCCGCAAAAACCAGCACCGGAGCGACAAACGACTTTGGACCACCCGGAAGGGCGGGGCGCCGGTTGTGCTGCAGGACACGGCGAACGAGCTTGAGGAAGCCCACTATGTCGTCACCAGGGTCCGGGAACTGACTACTTCCCTCGCGACCCATGCAGAAAATGGAGGACGGCGCTATTCCGATTTTGCCGTTCTGTACCGGGTGAACGCCCAGTCGCGGGTCCTCGAAGAGGAGTTCGTGAAATTCCGGGTCCCCTTCCGTCTGGTCGGTGCGGTGCAGTTCTACCAGCGCAAAGAGATCAAGGACGTCGTTGCCTATCTCAAGGTCCTCTACAACCCCCACGATACAGTCAGCCTCCGACGGATTATCAACGTACCAACGCGGGGGATTGGGCAAAAGACGCTGGAGCTGCTCGACCAGGAAGCCACGCGACGAGAATGCAGCGTGATGGAGGTGCTGCGCTTGATTGCGCTGCAAGCTCCGACACGTCGGCGGCCGGAGCCCCTCCACTTGAGCAATGACAACGATAGCTCACCGGAGGAGGGTGCCACACCGGAGCGGAAGGCGCCCTTGCCTTCCCAACTACTGACTCCACGTGCGGCGAACGGAATTACGGACTTTGTTAGACTTTTGGCGCTGCTCTTGGAGTCCTTCGGGAAGAGTGGCTCCCTGACTCAACTCACCCAGGGAGTGCTGACCAAGACCGGATATCAGAGCGCCCTCGAAGAAGAACGGTCACTCGAGGGGGCGGAGAGGCTGGAGAACCTCAAAGAATTCCTGTCTGCGACCCAGGAATTCGATAAGCGCAAGGCGTCGGAGTCGGAGGGTCTGGAGGACCTCAGGCAGTTCGAGGGCGACGGGGCATCGCTCCTTGGCGGTTTCCTCGAGAGCATCGCGCTCGTGTCGGACCTGGATAGTTTGAAAGAGGCGGCCAACGGCGGCCCCGACTCACTCGGCGCTGTAACCCTGATGACCCTCCATGCTGCCAAAGGACTGGAGTTCCCGGTTGTCTTCATGGTGGGGATGGAGGAAAACGTCTTTCCTCATTCCCGCTCGAAGTTCGACGTCAAAGAACTGGAAGAAGAACGGCGCCTATGCTACGTCGGTTTGACGCGGGCCAAGGAGGAAGTCTATCTGACGTATGCACATCGACGGACGCTGTATGGACTGACAACTGATTCTCTGCTCTCACAATTCGTGAGAGATATCCCGCAATCGCTGCGGGTGGACGGCAGAACGGGATTCGACTGGAACGCCACGGGGCGGCAGGAGATCGGTAAAACCGCCCGGGAGACGAGCGCCACACCTGTGGCCAACCAGCCCTCAACTCCTTCCGGCGATCGAGAGGTCTCGGGTAAGACCCCTCCTCCCAGAGACCAGTACCGAATTGGCGACAAGGTGCTTCACACCAAGTGGGGAGAGGGAATCGTCGTCAGGGTCCCCTCCAGTGCAGATCAACAGGACTGGATTGAGGTCGCCTTTCCTCGGAGCGACATCGGCATCAAGAAGCTGATGCTGGATTACGCGCCTCTGGAGAAATTGTAGAAGCAAGCAACCTTCGTCCGTACAATGCAAATCTGGCTTTTCTGGGTAAAGAGGGCTTTAACCGCGGCGTTGGACCATCGCTCCCCGCGCATGTCCCAGTAGATGGGCGCCAGCAGAATCGGCATCTCCGGGTTACGGGTCTGGAGGATAGACTGCACTTGGGGCCATGTCCAAGTCGGACAGAGAAGGTTGAACACATGGATATACTCGTTAAGGAGGAGAATCCCCTGTTGTGAGACAGTTGGACTGTCGAACCTACCACGGCGGGCGGGTTCGACAGTCCAACTGTCTCACAACAATGCGGTGTTTTCAACCTGAACGGGTATAAACGCCCAGGGCCGCGACGAAGTACTTGACCTGTAGGTTCTCATCCACGCAC
>JACQGJ010000542.1 GCA_016199605.1 Armatimonadota bacterium
CTGTTGCGCAAGCAATGGATCGAGAACGAGCGCCTGCAGTTCCCACTGACACAGCTTCCGCTGGAAATGGTGAAGGGCGATCCTTTGACGGGAGACCGCCCGTTTCTTGCGCAGCCGTCGGTATGGATTGGATTCGCCATCCCTTTTATCTGGCACAGCCTTTCCGCGCTTCACCGGCACAACAATCTCTTTCCGACCCTCACTCTCGGATGGGGAATACCCCTGCCCCGAGGCGCCTTCACTCTCAGCGTGAACATTCTCTTCGAGGTGATCGGTCTGTCCTATCTGCTCAGCACCGACATCTCGTTCAGTCTGTGGTTCGTTGCGCTCATGGGCAGCCTGGAGACGTGGGCCTTGCCGTTGTTGGGCGTCAACGCGGGGAAGCCCGAAGGCGGCATGGACCCAGGCACTCCCCCGGTTGCCTATCAGGGGCTGGGGGCCATGACGGTGCTGGTCGCGATGAGCGTGTGGCGGGCAAGGTCGCATCTGATACAGGCCCTGCGGCAGGCTTTCGGGCGAGTGAAGGGCGAAGAGGATTCCGAGGAGGCGATCCCCTGCCGGGTCGCCGTGTGGGGGGTATTAGCAGGCGTGGCCTTTCTGCTCGGCTGGCTCAACTGGAGTGGCATTCCTCTGTTTCCCGCGGCCGTGTTCCTGCTTGTGACGTTCGTGATCTTCACCGGTCTCTCCCGAGTTGTCGCTCAAGCCGGGATCGCCTACGGTCGCCCTCCGGTGGCCCCCAATATCGTCACACTGTACGGACTGGGTTACAATGCTCTCGGAGCGCAAGGACTGTGCGCGATGGGGTTGGGTGCGGCCTGGGCCCTGGACGTGCGCACGTTGGTGATGGCTGCCGCAGCCAACGGGTTCAAGCTGGCCGGCGCTTCAGGTCTGGCCCTGCGCCGCCTCGTGCCTGTCATGATGCTGGCAGCTCTCACGGCGCTCGTGGCTTCGTCGTGGTCATTTATCACCCTCGCGCACAAGTACGGTGGCGTGACCCTCGGTGGTTGGCATATCCTCGGCCTGACCAATTTCCAGATGGGCTGGTTGGTGGATAAGCTGAACTCCAAACCCGGCGTGGAACCAATCCGTTTTGCATACATGGGCCTGGGCGCGGCGTTTTTCCTGATCCTCGCCTTTCTTAGAGAGCGGTTCTTCGGGTTCCCGCTGCACCCGGTCGGTTTGTGCCTGGGACTTGCGGGCCCGTTTGCCTGGGTTTGGTTCTCCGTTTTCATCGCCTGGCTCATCAAGGTCGTGGTGATGCGTTACTGGGGGGGAAGGGGGTATGCGAGGACCCGACCGGTCTTCCTTGGTCTGATCCTCGGCTCTTTCTCGGCCGCAGGATTCTGGTGGATTGTCGACGCGATCACCGGGACGCAAGGGAACGTTTTCACTTTGGGGTAGCCCTGGGGCGGGTTGATTAGCATCAACCCCTACGTTCGGATGATCTGCCGCGACCGTGGGGGTGGAGGCTAATCCCCCCGGAGCTTTTCATGCAAGTTCTGATGGACCGGGGGTCAAGGAGGATTGGGATGGCTTTGAGGATTGCAGTGTCAGGACTCAAGCACGCGCACGTTTTGGCGGTACTGAAGATTGCGTTGGAGGACCCGAGAGTTGGCGTCGTCGCCATTGCTGAAGACGAAGAGATCTTCCGTCGCGGTGTCGAGCAGGCGTTCGGGGTGGAGGTCCGCTACACCAGCCACGAGCAATTGCTGGAGAGTGTCGACTTCGACCTGCTGGTCGTGTGCGAGGCCTTTGGACGGAGGGGCGAGGTCGTTATCGACGCGCTCAAGCAAGGCAGGCACGTCTTCAGCGACAAGCCCTTGTGTACCTCCGAGCAGGAGCTATGGAAGATCGCCGCCCTCTCCGACGAGAAGCATAAGGAAGTCGGGTTGGACCTGAGCCTGCGGCACTTCTGGGCGAGTACCGGGCCGCCTCTGCAACAGGGAGAGATCGGAGAAATCGTCAGCGTCGCCATGTTCGGTCCGCACTACCTTGACTACGGGAACCGACCCCGGTGGTACTTTCAGCCTGGAATGCACGGCGGCATTCTCAATGATATCCTGGGGCATGGCGTGGATTATGTGCATTGGGTCACAGGGAAGCGAACGACACAGGTCTTGTCAGCCTGCCGCGCGTGCGTGGGTTTGCCGCAGGAACCCGAATTTGAGAACCTTGGAGAGGCGCACCTCCAACTTGAGGACGGCGCCTCCGTGTATGGTCGCGTTGACTACCTGATTCCCGCGGGGCATTCGGCTCCGTGGCGCGTTTTCATGGTGGGAACGGAAGGAGACGCAACCGTGGACGAGCGCGGGATGTGCCTGAGAAGAAGCGGCGAGGCGGAGAGAACCTTCGAAGCAGGCGCTCCCCAGCGGAGGTGGGAGCACCCTTTTGCGGACTTCGTTCACCTTTTGGTCGAAGGCGATCAACCTCTCCGCACCACCGAGGAAACGCTGCAATCCTCTCTAACGACACTGATTGCACAACAAGCCGCAGACACCAGTAACACCCGTGTGGAGATTCCCGCAATATCAAGGCACAGATGAGGAGAAGCCCGTTCGACGAGACTATGACCCGGCAGTTCTACTGCGCCTGTTCCCACGAAGGGCGAGTCGAACTCGCGTTTCATAGTTCCGTCCAAGAGTGCAACTCCTGGACGAACAGGTGGTTCAGATGAGGAGAAGGATCATGCAAGTGGTAGGGCGGAATAAGTTCCAGAGGATCGGCTGTGCTTTAGCTGCGGTGTTGGCGACTGGCGCCGTCGGGTTGTGCAGTGCAGGTGGACAACTGAAGGGTCCGCTGGTTTGGGCGCCGGTCGCAGATTTTGAGAATGGCAGGACGAGCGGCATCGGTGGTTTGAAGGCAGAGGTGACACCGCAAGCCGCGCACTCAGGCAAGTATGGGCTGCGGCTGGATTTCGGTGGCTCTCCCGGTGAAGTATATCATGCGTTCAATTCCTACCTCGCTGGGATCAGCAGGGGTATGTCCTTCTGGCTTCGCGTTGGCAAGCCAGAGGCAGCAACCCGGATGCGGATCGTCTTCTCCAGCCTCGACTACAAGACCCAGTTCCGTCACGAGGTTCCTCTCGATTTCGCCGGCTGGAAGCGAATTCAGATGGACCCCAAGAGCTTCGAACCCACCCCCGGCGAAACCGACTGGCCACGGATGGGCTGGATTTACTTCGTCCTGATCGGCCCCAATCCCGTGTCGGTCGACGTCGATGATATCGCGCTCCTCGTGACCACGGTCGAGCGTGTGATGGAGCCTTACCTGACCTACTGGAACCGCGGTGGAGAGAATATCAAGTTCAACCGGTTCATGCAGGTTCGGTTTGGCAACGCTCAGGTGTTTCTTCACCGGGTCAGCGGCAACCGGATGAACCTGGCAACGGGCACGCGGCTTTTCATCAATGGCGCGGAGGTAAGCGAGGCTGAAGTTGCGGCGGGGAAGGGGAAGGTTACCGTCGCTGGAACCCAGTATGAGTTAACTGGCAAGCTGGAGGAGGCGGAAGCGGGGACCCTCGAGCTATCCCTGAAATGCGAACCCGCGGCGAAGGTGACATGGCGGCTTGCCCTAAACCCCGAGGGCCTCGCGAGTCAACGCTTCGTTATGAAAGGTCGCGGGAGCGCGCTCAAGGAGCACCTGGGTTCTGTGGTTGCGGAGATGGAGGACCCGAAGGAGGTCGTCGTCGGAACCAACTCGAAGCAGCGGCTGGTATTCGATCTGGCTGGTGCAAACCATGCGGCCCTGCACCGGGAGGGCAAGGGCGCGCCCTGGCTGGAGGTCACCGCGGATCAGGGAGCGTTCAGCGTGCGAGTCCATCCGCCCGTCCCGGAAGTCTACGCTACGCTGACCACCGATCACTTCCACAACGTCTACGATCAGGCAGAGCGCGGTAGGATCGCCATCAATGCCAACTTCCTCAACGCGACGCACGAGGCGGTTCAGGTGGTCTTCACCGCGCATATACACGACTTTGGGGGACGCCGGATCTTCACCACCCACGGGCGAGTCAGTCTGGCCCCGAGTGGCACCGCACTGCGCGTGTTTGCTCCGCGCCCCGACCGTCTCGGCTTCTACAAGCTTGTGCTCGAAGCCCGCAATCTCCGGACGGGTGAGAGCTTTCGCCACTTCATGACCCTCGGGCTGTGCAAGTACATGCCACCCAGGGTCCCCCCACCAAGCAACGCTCACTTTGGTGTGACCTTCTTTTGCCGCGATCCGCGACTCACGGAGCTGATCTCTCACGTCGGGGTGCATTTGAGCCGGGATGACTTCTACTGGTACACCAATGAGCAGACGCCCGGCAAGATGAACTTCGACCCCGTCGATACCCTGGTAGGAAATGCCGGGGAATACGGCATCTCGATCATGCCTATCCAGGGACATCTGTCGGTTGCTCCGGAGTGGTCGCGCACGCAGGAGGTGATGGAGGACCGGTGGGGCAAGTGCCAGGGGATAAACGTGGAGGCGTGGCGCAACTACTGGTCACAGGTCGCTGCTCGCTATAAGGCCAAGGTGCTGGGGTGGGAGATCGCGAATGAGATCTACTTCTACGGCTCAGCCCAGTTCATCGCAGATCTGCATCGAGCCGCCTACGAAGCGATTAAAGCCCAAGACCCGCGTGCCCGGGTCGTCGCCAACGTCGTGAGCTGCGACCCGAACACTCTCGGCTACATGGAGGACTTCCTGCGCAAGGGCGGAGACAAAGGATGTGACGTAATCTCCACCCATCCTTACATGGGGTTCACTGCTTCGCCGGAACAAGGGCGTATGCGAGAGCACACGGAGGAGTGCAAACGTATCCTCCGGAAATACAATCCCGCGCTGGATTTCTGGTGGACCGAGTACGGATGGTTTGGCGAAGACGAGTTCGACCCGAACATGCCGGGCACGGAGTCGGACTGGACCCCGTTCATCAATACCGAACGGCAGCAAGCGCAATACATCATCCGCGCCTATTTGCAGGGAATGGCGGCGGGAGTCCCCCGCATGTTTTATTTCCTGAACGAGGACTCGGTGACTCGGCCCTTCCAGGAGGCGCTTCTGAGAGAGGAGGGGATCCGTCCGGCGATCTGCGCGCTCAACGCCCTCTGCCGCACCCTCGAGTTCACGGAGTTCTATCGAGAGTTGAAGCCGCGGCAGGACGTCGAAATCATGGTCTTCCGCAGCAAAGAGAAGTCGGCGGCCGCGGTGTGGTCCCTTACAAGCCCGGAACGGAAAGGACTCCTGCGAGTCCCGTTGCGCCCCGACGACGTGCAGGTCCTTGACTTCTTTGGCAACGAGCGGCAGTTCGTGCCGCAGTCGCGCCCCCGGGCGAAGGCAACGGGTCTCACGATCCCCTTTGACGGTTGCCCCACTTACCTCGTCTCTCGCAAGCTGTCGGCAGCTATTCTCGCCGAGGCACTGTCGAAGGCGCGGCTCAGTGGTGTCAGCCCTTTGGTGATCGGGCGCGTGTTTCTCCAACCGGGCAGGTTGGAGGTGGAGGTGCTCAACGGCAGCGGAACTACCGAGCGCGGCGAGGTCAGATTGCTCCCACCGGTGCCCGCGAGCTGGCAACTCAAGTCGTCGGTAGCTCGCACCAATCTTATTGCTCCTCACGGATCAGCGCGTGCGACCTTTCCGTTGGGCACAACCCAACTCCCTTCCGACCGCACGCTCCTCCGAATGCAGGTCCCGGGCGAGCTGTTGATCGAGCGTTCATACCAACTCATGGCAGCTCTACGAGCCAAACGACCGCTGGAGGTCAGCTCCGACTTGGAGAGGTGGGGTGAGCCCACCGTTGTGTTGGAAGACGCAAAGCAGACAATGGGGTGCAAGGGAGGCGTCGTTACGCCGAGTCCGTTCTGGCAAGGAGGGGACGACTTGAGCGTGCGGCTGTGGCTGAGGTGGGATGACCGTTACTTCTACGTGGGTGCCAAGGTCCGCGACGATGTTCAGCGACTCCCCGTTACGACTCCTGCCGCCATGTGGCAGGGCGACAGCTTGCAGCTCGGGTTCGATGCAGCAGGCAACGCCCGCAACACAGGGCAGGACGGTTGGGACACAGCGATCTCTGCGAGTTCCAGCGATGACAGCGAGTGGCTGACCGGACTGCTTGAGGGGAAAGCCGCTCTGGTCCGCACGACTGCGCCCGGGTCCTTGCTCCCCTCGGAGGTCCCCGGCGTGCTGTACGCAGCACGGCGCGAGGGTGAAGTCACCTGCTACAGCATCGCCTTCCCCTGGTCGGTGTTGCGTCCTGCTGCGCCTGAAACAGGACTCACCTTCGGGTTCAACATCATCGTCAACGACGATGATGGCGAGGGCCGCGAGGGCTGGATCGGTATTACTCCCGGCATGGGTGAAGGCAAAAGCCCGAGGCTTTTCCGCAAGGTGGTGCTGGTGGACTGA
>JACQGJ010000543.1 GCA_016199605.1 Armatimonadota bacterium
TAGGCAAACCGGCAGCCCTTGTGCCTGTGCCAGAAACACCCGTGGACGAAGATGACCGTCCCGTAACGCGACAACGTGAGGTCGGGCTTGCCGGTGAGGTCGGCGCGATGGAGCCCAAAGGCCCTCAACAGTAGCCCCTCAGGGAGGCATTCCTGGTAACAAGCGCAGTGCTCAATCCCCCAGAACTGGAATGCCGAGCCCGGCAAGATAGTCGAAGGTAGAGTCATAGAAAGCTGGTGACCGGGTTGGGTCGTCAGGCACGCCGTCCGGGACAAAAATGACCATGCCTTGACGAGCGCGGGTTAGGAGAACACGATAGGCATTACGAAGATAGGTTTGCCGTTCTGACTTGCGGATACTGCACCACGCGTCACCCCGGAAGGAGTAGTAGTTCCAGTTGGAGTCATTGAAACGGAAATCACCGTCCCAAGTGACACAGACCCAGTCCAATTCGAGTCCCTGCACCTGAAACTCGGTGGCGGCATCTTCGAGGTAGAAACTGGAACGAGTGTCGTGGGGGCCATTCAGGAACCAGTGGACGGGATCCACTTTTACTCGTACATCGATTGCATGCGGTTTGAGACGCTGGGCCTGCGATGACGCCACGAGCCCATATCGCTCGGATCCACGGGCATGCTCCAGAATCCATCCTTTGGCGTGGGAGAGATCGCGCGTGACCGCGAGGGGAAAGCGGGACGCCAAGTCCGCGAACGATGACCTTGCCAAAGCCGAGTCACAGTCGAGAACTGCCTTGACAAACTGCGAAACTTTGTCACTTCGGAAGGAACGCATCGAAACAGAAAGGTGGAGGTCGCTGTCGAAGAAAACCCTCGAGCGAGAACGTATTCGCTCGATCGCATGGCCAGCGGCATATTCGCTATCATTGAGTTCCGGAGAAATGTAAACATCCCAGCTTTTGAAGGGACCGTCCATCGCGTCAAGCCATGCCCCAATCCCGGCTTCACCCGTGTTGATCTCCTGACCGCCACCAACGAGACATACAATCACGGCCCAGTCTGTGTGACGGTCAAGACACGAAATAAGGAACTCTGGCTCCGACTGGACAAATCCAGCTTGTTTCTTTCTGTTCCGCATGAACTTCGCTGTCTGCTCAAGATTCCAGGCGCGTTGAGCTTCGTCAAAGATCACGATATGATCCAAAGGCGGGTCTTTGTCCCGCAAACACTCATCGCGAAAGTGGTGAACATTCTGAATGAACGCTTTGACGCTCTCGGCTACTTCTCCTTTCCTCACCTTTTCATTTTGGCTACGGCGGCGTGCTACTTCATCACGCGTCAAGGCTTCACGAAGGACTGCAACCAGGGGAACGTTTCCAGACAGGTACACTGCATGGCTTTCCAGCGACGAATCGCGCCTTTGTGTCGCCACGTTGAGGCCCACCAGAGTCTTGCCGGCACCAGGGACACCTGTGACAAAGCATACAATCTTACGACGGTCCCGTTGTGCAGTATCGACAATCTCCTTTATTCGATGCGTCGTGACGTGCAGGTTCTTGGCGCCGGCATCGTGTCGGGATATGGAATCAACGGAATGCTGCGCATAGAGGGTTTGCGCTGCTTCGATGATCGTGGGGGTCGGATGGTATGATGCGGCATACCATCGCTCTGCGTCGATTGGTGCGTGATCGCTCACTTTCAAGCCCAGATCAATAAGGGCCCTCAATCCCGCATCACTACAGGAAATTGGAACATGCACTTCGTCATCGTGTGGTGAAAGCACAAACGGACTGGAAGTCTCAACTTCGGTGGCAACCAGGATAGGTATAATCCTTGCGCTATGACTGCCTTTGTGGAAGTTCTTCAGATCCAGCGCATAGTCCCAGACCTGATCCAGATCTCCTCGACAAATGTCCTTGGCGCCAACCTTGAACTCGATGACAAAGATCACAGCACCTGAGATTAGGACGACGTCAACTCTGCGCCCCATTCGCGGGATGTTGAACTCCATGAAGATCGTGCCGGTTAGCCTTTCAAGGACCGGGCGGAGGACCTCAATTTCCGTAAGCCACGCGTCGCGCTGACTCTGGAGAACCGCAAAATCACTGTTTGCTGTGATCCTTCCGAGAATGGACTCTGAGCTAATGTCACGGAAGGTCGCGAACGACGACTCGTAGTAAGCGCGAGGCAAAGCCCTGGGCAATGGATCTGTCATTACAATATCTCCAGACAGGACATCACACCGCTTCATCCCCCGCGCCACTTGTCTGACCAAAGACCTTCCCCGTCACGAACTTCGCCGACGCCGATCAGCCCCGCCAGTTCCTTTCCCTCTCGTTCCTCCCCGACGAGATAGGTGGCACGCTCCTCAGCAACCTGGGGGCGAGTCCTTTTCCTTGCGGCTGGTTGCCTGGTGGTTCTCATCGTGCCACAGTTCAATCATCAATACTGGTGTGGAGTCGAACGATTATCATACCTGTCCTTCGTTGGGTCAATGGGGTGACCACCACGACAGTCAAAGCCGCTGTCACCAGTTCCGCCTTTCCCCACCGCGGCCGGTAGTTCAACCACCATCAAACAACAGACGACAGATCAACACACATGGAAGTCGTCGGTCACGATAGATATCACAGAGCTACCCCCTCACGCGCGACGGCCCTGTAAAGCCCCGTGATGCGGTTCACCGGGAGGTTCCACTGGTCAACCGAATAGAAAAGCAGTGAGGTCACCGTCCCGTCATCAATGTCGAAATCTGAAACTCGATCGCCGATGGCCCGCTTGGTCGCCTGGTCAACCACCTGCCGAGTCAGCACCAGCACGTCCAGGTCGGGTTCCGGCGTTGAGTCGCCCCTTGCCTTCGACCCGTAGAGCCGAATATCCGCGATGATTCCCCCGTAGTCCTGCCGTAACATCTCAGTCAGTTGACTGATTGTCTGCTGTTCTGCCTGTGTAAGCTTCAAGCGCCGCATGTCGTCGCCTCCTGTTCGATGGGAGTCTACCACCCTCCACCGGAGTGCGTAAAGTACCTCTCACGCCACCCACCTCACTTGCGCATCCCCTGTCACCGGTTGTGCTTTCCCGATTTCCGTCAGTATCCAGAATCAGGTTCGGGATTCATGTACGCGGGAGGTAGCGCGCAGCGCAGGCATCAGTCGGGAGGAGCTATCTCCAGGATTCCGTTCAGCACTTCCTCCGCTCAGTGGACCAAGGCCCCCGCGAGAAGCAGCGCCCGTTCCGCCTCCCCCCGCGAGACCTCCTGCATATCCGCGTAGTCACCTTCCTGCCGGGAATCAAACAGATCATGCAGGGCTTTCCCATGCTCTCGTTCAATGGTCCCCGGCTTGACGAACTCCCGGTCCAACAACGCGATGACCCCGGAGTGTTTCGCCGAGTCGAGGCTCCGAGTGGCAAGAAGCGCGCGGGCGGCATAGAAGGCAGCGTAGTAGGACCGGTTCAGAGAGCTGCGGAAGGAGCCCCGTGTCGCAAGAAATCCGCCGTCTTCGAGCGTGCGGCGTGCATTCTCGATTCTCCATCGAGCTACTGCCCGTTGTTCTTCAGTCACAGAACCACCCCTTCCTGGGCAATGCTTTGATACAGGCCGGTTACGCGATTGATGGCGGATTCCCACCTGTCAAGCGAAAAGACCAACAGGGAGGTCACAGTGCCATTGTCGATGTCGAAGTCGCTCACTCTGTCTCTTATCTCATTCCTCAGCGCGCGGTCAATCGGTTGCCGGAATAGCAGCAGGACATCCAGGTCGGATTCCGGCGTTGAGTCGCCCCTTGCCTTCGACCCGTAGAGCCGAATATCCGCGATGATTCCCCCGTAGTCCTGCCGTAACATCTCAGTCAGTTGACGGATTGTCTGCTGTTCCGCCTGAGTCAGCTTCAGTCGTCCCATGCTGTCCCCTCCTGTTTGATGGGAGTCTACCACCATCTGCACCGGTGAGAGAAGAACCATTCATGCTACCCACCTCACCTGCACATCTGCTTCCACCCTCCCGAACTCCGCATCTCCCGTCACGGCTTGGGCCTTCTCTCGTTTCGCCAGCGCGGCGGCGAAGCAGTCGAGGGCCTCTGGTGTTGCGAGCTCAGGGCGGCCGCTTCACGCGGCATTGCCCAAGGACATAACCTGTTGGTCCAGATCAGCGACGACCCGCTGGATCGCGTCCACATCTGTTTCATCGAACACCGGCTCGGCGCACTGGTCGCACACCCAGGCCGGCGCCTTGTCCAACACGAAGTGGTATCCTTCGCGATGAATCGTGAACGGAACTGCCCCCCGCACGAGTGCTCCTTTACAGTAAAGACATTCCATCAGGTTCACCTCCTGCGTGTCCTGAAGGCTGGTTCCCACTTCTCCGTACCTGATTCATAGATGGTGATGAGGGCAAGATAATCAGGCTTTGGTGCACATGGATGATTCTACGTCCCTCGGTTCCTGCCGGTCAATGCGATCTAACCGGCCGGATTCACCCCGAGGTTCCTCTTACTTCAGCGTTTCTCAAGTACGTTCCGGGATTGTCAGTGCAAGAACCTCAATTCGCTCCGCTGACCCACGTAGGATAAAGCTCCAGCTTTGTCGTGTTGGCACCGGACAAAGCTGGAGCTTTATCCTACGACGATCGCAGTAAGAACTCGGTAAGCAATTGTGCGGGGCTGTACTTACCTGATTCACGACCAACTCCTCCTCCA
>JACQGJ010000559.1 GCA_016199605.1 Armatimonadota bacterium
AAGCGATAGGCTGAAACTCCCGTCCCCCAGTTCAGCTTGGCTTGGAACTGAGAATCTGCAATCCGGCTGGTAAGTTGACTGTACGCATAGAAGGGCAGCTTCCTGGTCAGTGATACGGACAGAACGCCGAGGGTCTGCTGGTAGATAGATGGCTGGTTTGGAACGTCGATGAGGCTGTACCAAAAGGCATTCTCCACCCCGGAGGCCAGCGCCAGGACGATGCGTTTGATGACCTCACTCGCCTGACCCGCCTCGGTATACCCGCCAATGGGGCCTCCGATTTCCGTCGCCCAGACCGGTTTGGAGT
The DNA here is from genome assembly GCA_016199605.1 of Armatimonadota bacterium. Taxonomy (GTDB): domain Bacteria; phylum Armatimonadota; class Abditibacteriia; order CG2-30-59-28; family CG2-30-59-28; genus JACQGJ01. The sequence goes on from JACQGJ010000559.1 coordinate 308, forward strand.
AGCCGTTGGCGCTCATGGTGTTTCGCACGAAATCGACCTTCGCCGGAATCAAGGTGTAATTGTCGTAGAGGTGGACGTCGGTGATATCGAAATGGTCCTTTCCCTCGGCCAGCACCCTGTTGACGAAAGATCTGATGGCGGCCGCGTTCGAGGGGTTGGCGTCTCCGATCATGACTCGCAGAGCAAAAGTGGAGAACCCTCCAGCCAGCACCGTTGCGGAGGGATCAGCAGCCTTGACCGCAGCATACCCGGCCTGGAGCAACGTGACATATTCCTCCGCTGTCCCAGTCCAATAGGTGGAGGAATCCATTTCGTTTTCAATCTGCCAGTAGGATACAATCCCGGCATAATGTTGAGCCAGTTGTGTGACAAAGTTCGTGTAGTCGACCATATTTGCCGGCATGCTCGAAGTCGTTGTGCTGAACGGGGGAGGATCGGGCGGGGGTGGAGCTCCCCACGAACTGACCGACCGAATCGTTCCTAACAGCTTGACTCCCGGTATCTGACTCCGGAGAGTATTAATGGCGGTGTCGGTGGAAGTGAAGCTGATCGCACCTTTGGTGGGCTCGAAGCTTTGCCAGAAAACCGGGAACCGCATCGTGTCTGCGCCCAGGGTGACGAGGTCATTCGTGGAGACCTTGCTGCTTAACGTGTTTCCGGTGAATCCAAAACGACACTCTCCTCGGCTGAGTCCGAGGCAGGTGAGCAACGCAGTCACTCCAATCACCATTTTCGGGTTATAGGTCCGTCGCCGGTTCATCTTCTTCATCCTGCAATGGCGTGCCACGCCAATTACGTTGAGCTTTGTTTGATGATTCAACATAGATAATCTCTGCCCTTCGACAGTTAACCACCGCGCTGCGACTTTTTCCCGGCTGTCGCACCATACAGAACCTCCGACGCAACCATCCTACCATCGACAACGGCGATGACCTGATAGTAGAGTCCCCCAGAGGAGGGCGCCGGAATCCAGGACCGGAAAAGCCCAGGGTCTCCCGCCAGCACCTCAGTCATGGCCGTTGGATTACGGGAAGGGTCCGGGGAGTTGCTCATCACCACATACGTATGGGTCACTTGCCAGCCGCCAATCACCTGCCAGGAAACGGCATAGTTCATCCCGGCCGCCATCTCCTCCGGAGGCTCGTCCTGCCACACGATTCTCGCCTTCTCCTGGGACCGTGTCGATGTGACGGAGGCGGACAGAGAGGCGACAGTGCCCACGATCGTCGTCGCCTGGACCGCGTCAAGTACGGAACTGCCGACCATCGTGCGAATCGTGCTGCTCTTGCTGCCACCGGTGGCAACGCCACTTCCCGGCGTCATCTCGACGGTGATGATGACACTGCTGCCAGGTGACAAGACAGGGGTCTTGTACCCCAAGGCCTTGATGGAATTGGTCACCGCGGTAGTTCCCACTTTGTAGGCAACGGTCCAGCCCGTCGCCGTGGTTTCCGCCGCTTTGACGGTGAAACTCTGAGAAACGTTGCCGTCGTTTTGAACCTTCACGAGAGAGACTGCCTTTGTCCCGCGGGTCACGGTTTGTGTCTCTATCTGATTTCCTGCCGGCGTCGTCTGGTAGATATTGTCCTCCGCGTAGGAGGCATCGGTCTCATTGAGCCTGCGTATGAGCCCGTCGGGCTGTTTAATCGTCTTTTTGACCGTCACAGCCTGCACGGCGTCCTTTATCGTCGTTTTGTCGCTCCCGCCGAGGTAAGCCCTGATTGTTGCGCTTTTGCTCGCATTCTCGGCCACGGTCCCCCCCGGGGTCATCTCGACGGTGATGACGGCCGCGGCGCCGGGAGCGAGACTCGAGGTCGTTGTGCCCGTTCCCTTGATCGCGCTGGTGATGACGGTGCCTCCGGACTTGTATACGACCGTCCAACCAACTCCAGAGCTCTCGGCGGCCTTCAAGAGAAAAGTGCGCGTCGAGCCACCATTGTTTTGAACTCGAACGGCATGGGTCGCCTTCGCTTTCGCGGGCACGATCTGGGCTTCAATCTGGTCTCCCGAGGGGGTCGTTTGGTAGACGTTGTCGATCGCAAAGGAGGAATCGGGTTCCGTTCCTTTGCGAATCAACAGATCGGGCTGGTCAGGTTTGGGGTCATCGTTGATGATGGACCCGACCGCTTGTGTATTGTTGAGTGCGACGTTCACAGGATTGGAGAGATTGAGCAGTAACGTTTCGTCGGGTTCATACAGCGTGTCCCCGCGCACCGAAACGGT
>JACQGJ010000547.1 GCA_016199605.1 Armatimonadota bacterium
CAACAACGCAACGGCACGATGGTGTGGCAGGACCTCGCAACCCTCACCGATCCCGCGAGTATAGAATGGACCGGGCAGATGCTCATGGGCGGCCAAGCCTGGCCCTTCCGTATCGTCGTGCATCTCACGACAGGCGAAAGCGCAACCAGCACGGAGGGGTACATAACTCAAGGATGAGGGATGAAGGATGAAGGCGGAAGGATGAAAGAAGATCGGGATGCTGGAAGTATTTCTCATCCTTCATCCCTTGATTCATCCTTCGGAAGGATGAGGGGAGGGACAGCATAATAGAAAATGCACACTGCACCTCGTCGCATACCATGCCGAGCGTCGCGCTCAGGGTCCGCCGGTCGAGGTTGGCCCGGGGCGCGGGTTGTCAGGGGCCGAGAACTCGTCCAACAATGAAGCCGCGCCCGTTCCCGGCCGTGGCGGCGACGTCTCTGGCTACCAGGTCCAAACCGTGGGGTTGTTGTTGAGCGAGTTCCTACTCCCTGAACGCGAAGGAGTATAGCTCCGCCTTCTTCATCTGAAACCGGAGACTCACAGGGCTTCCCCGCAATGCCCCGAGATCGAGAGACTTCTGCCATACAACGGTGTGGCGCAGGTTATCTCCGGTAAACTGCTTTGAACGGGCAATCCTCGTTCCGTCAGGCGCCAGCATCTCCACGGTGACGCTCCCCCCTTTCCTGGTGGCCGTGTTCAACTCAAGCCGATTGCCCGAGAAGACCAGGGGGACAGTCACCAAAGAGCCTCCTGAGGCCCCGGCGTCTGCCGAGACGAAACGGTCTAACTTCCATGTAGCAAGACCGATGCTCCCCGTGAATTTCGTGTGACGGCCCGTGCCTTCGGCGCGATAGAGGCAGGGCGTCCCGTGAGTGTAGTTGGAGCCGCCATAGTAGAGCCAAACCTCGTCCCCGACACGAATTGCCTGAGACGCCGTTACGAAGAATCCGCAATCCCACTCTCCCACCTTTCCGCGTGGCACGCAAGGGATTCGAAACGGGCGTTCCCAGTGCTCCAAGTCACGTGAGACGGCGAGTTGTAGCTCGCCGGGACCCTCATGGTTTCCGTATCGTGCATTGTTATTGACGGTAAGCACCCAGGGAAAGGCCAAGGTGCAGCTCTCGTGCGGATAAAGGCCGAGACCGTAGAACTCCGTGCGCATGAGCTTCGGGTCGTCCGGGACATCCAGAATCGGTCGGACCTCCTCGACACGGGCCAGGGAGCCGGCGTCATCGCGCAGGTCCGGCTGGAACGCGTAAAGGGGTTCAGTCCAAGTGAGGAAGTCGCGACTGGTCGACACACCAAAGCACCGGCGGTCAAGACCGCGCACCAGGGTGTTGAGTTTGGGAAAGGCAACGTAGGTCTGCCTCGCCTGGTCATAGTAGGCCGTCAACACGTCACTGGAACGGCAGATCGGTTGGTCGCTGAGTCGCGTCCAGTGCAGCCCGTCCGGTGAGACCATCGTATGGGGTCCGCCCTCCGGTTTCGGTCGCTGGATCCAGCACACCATCTTGTAGCGACGCGTTGGGTCGGGTTCGCTCTTGTCTTTGATGACGCTTGCCAGGAGGCAGGCCTCGGCGACCGCGTTGTGTTTCTCGGCCTTAGCGCACGGGATCGTGCCCACCAGCGGTTTCTCCCATGTAATCCCGTCTTTGCTGGTCGCATACATGGTGGCGTAGTCAGGGAAGTAATCCGGGGCCTCGCCGATGTACCACATCTTGAAGATCCGCTCTTCCTCGTCGTACAGGACGCTGCCGTAGATCTCCAGCCTCCAACCCTCCCACGGTTTGTCAGCAACCACCAAAGGGTTCTTGCGATGCTTCTTCGCGGGATGAAGGGTAAACGCAATCTTCTCGGAGGAACGGACCAGCACCTGATCAACGAACAACTGAGCGCGGTTACCCACATCAAACGGGCTTGTGCTCGTAGCCAGGGCGACATTACCTGTGATTGTCATTAGCGCACCCAGAACCCATTTCATAATACGACCTCCACTGAAGAGCCTCCGGCACATGGCGGCGAACCTTGCAGACATCAGCAATCCAGAAACCGGTGAAACCACGGCCACACCTGGACTCCCTCAAAGTGATGGTCCCCCTTGAAAACGTGCAGCTTGCAACGGTCACCGAGGCCCATCGTTTCGTAAGCTGCTCTCACCCTGGCGAAGGATTTCCTCACCGCTTTCACGGGAAAACCGGTGTCCTCCGTGCCGGTTTCCGCCATAAAGCCCTTTGGCGCAACGAGGGCCGCAACATCGGACATCTCTGCAAGCTGACCCAGACCGGGCACGTAATGGTCCATGCAGTGGTACTGCGCAACGATGGAGTCGCGGTACGTGCAATAGTAGCCGCTGGTCACTACTGCGTCGAAGCGTGGGTCCATCGCCCCAGCGAAGAGACACACGTTGCCGCCGCTGGAGATGCCGGTGATTCCGACGCGCTTCGGATTGACCTCCGGCAAGGTTCGCAGGAAGTCACCGACGCGGATCGCCTCGAAGGCCCGCAAACCAGGGAGGGTCATCCCCAGTTGCAGAGCGACCATGGCAATCTGCCAGCATCCGTGGACGGTCGGCCATTTCTCTTTGTGCTGGAGAGATTGTCGGCGTCCCCATGCAATCTGTTCATGGGCCGCGGCAACGAAACCTTCCCGCGCCGCCTGGATTGCGAAATCGTGTTGGTATCCGGTGAACAACTCCCGGTCGCCACCCTCGGTCGCAAGACCTACCAGATCGTTCACGCTCTCGGTGTGACCCGAACAGCAGACGATCCCCGGCCGTGGTTTCGAGAGGTCTTCGGGGAGCACAACGAACACGACGGTTCTCAGCCCCGGTATGGTCTCCAGCTCATAGCAGCGACGCACGAATCCCTCCCCTCTCTCCGACCCAATCTGCTTTGGACGAAGGGGAGCAGCATGATATCGCGGGAAACCGAGAGCTTCACCGAGCGCCTTTCGCAGTTTTCTCCTCCAGGCTGAGACTTGCTGCGGCTGTCCAAACGGAAAGGTTAACCGTGCCTCCGTCCGATCATATTCCCGCTGCAGCCATACCAGCGGGTCATAGCTTTTCGGGGCAGTATCGCCTTGCCTGGCCAGGTCATAAGTTGTCGCCATTACATGTAACCTCCGATGTTGACTGATGCTGAGTTGGTTTTGCCGGGGCGGCCATGTATTCTCCCCGTCGGATTGTATTTCTCTTTTCCCTTTGCGTGTGTCGATGTCGAACTCGCAGAGCTCGCAGCCTCCACCATCGAACCGGTGACAACCCAGCAATGTCCCCTCATGCTGGGAGCATCATACGCTGGTTGGGTGAACACTGGACGGAACACGTCCCAAACTGCTACGATTCCTGCTGGTGCGTGCGAACTCTGCGAGTTCGAGGGCTGCATCGTGGGCTTCATCCTTTGCTGCGAAGATCAGTGTGGATCAGGACGAGTACGCCCGAGGGCGCTGCGAGTCGCAACGCGCGCTCCCTGTGCAGCCCCGGATCCGCCGGATCTTTCTAAGAACATGAGAAAGAAACGCCCGACACCGGGCCGGGCATTGCACCACAGCACTATTATAAATCTCTGGAGGTAGTCCATGAAGGTAACGGTTCAGAAAATCATTGATTGCGGTGTTGTCGCAATTCTCCGAGCCAACTCGTCAGCGGAATTGCTGGAGGTGGCGAAGGCACTGCACGCGGGCAACGTCACACCCATCGAGGTGACCATGACGACTCCCAATGCCTTGGAAGTCGTCCGACAGGTGAAGTCAGAGTTGGGAGACCGTGTTGTCATGGGTGTGGGAACCGTGCTCGATCCTGAGACCGCGCGGGCTGCCATCCTTGCGGGTGCGGAGTATATCGTCTCGCCCGTTGTCAACGAGGCGACCATTCGACTGTGCAGACGCTATGGAATCCCGGTGATGCCGGGAGCTTTCACCCCGACCGAAGTGCTACGCGCCTGGGACTCGGGAGCAGATGTGGTGAAGATCTTCCCGACCAGCTCCGTGGGGCCTGAGTATATCAAAGACCTGAAGGGGCCCTTCCCTCAGATTCCAATGATCCCAACAGGAGGGGTTAACGTCGACACCGCAGGCGCTTTCATCAAAGCCGGCGCTTGCGCGGTAGGCGCCGGGAGCTCCCTCGTGGACAAGAAGGCCGTCAAAGAGCGGAAGTGGGAAGTCATCACCGATGTTGCGGAACGAATGGTTGCCGCAGTTCAGGCGGCGAGGAACGGGTAGTCCTTCGAGTTTTGTGCGTCTTGCATTCCCCACGAAGCCCACTGGTGGACGACCCCATCACCATGTAGGCGATCATGGCAGGTCTTTCCGGTCTTTCCCCGGCCCGCGCTCCAAGCCGCCGAACTGGTAGGGAATCCGGTCCTCGAAGGGTCCTGGATCGGGAAGCGCCTGAGTGCGACCCACTTGATACCAGTAAGCCGTACTGGTCCAGTCTCCCTGCCGATCGTTGGCATGCCCGTGCTCGATCGAGAAACGCAGCGACTCTTCAAAGCAAACCGGATCTTCCACGTGGAAGCGATACTGGGAATGCTTCCCGGTATAGTCGGAGTTCCCTTTGAAATGATAGCCGTAGTAGGGCGTACAGTAAGTCTGCTGGAGGCAGTTGTAGTTCCAGGCTCCGCAGAAATAATCCTCCGTGCCCGTCCCGTGCATGTTCGGCGGCCACTGCTCTCCGTCGACAAAGAACATGTCGTCCCCTTCACCCCACCAGCCGGGTGTGTTGGTGTCGAGGTGCAGGCAGCAACCGACATAGTGGCCCTTGCCTGTCGTGTGAAGGATCAAGTAGTTGTCTCTGCCGGTCGCGTTGAGCCGGTCGGTGTTCCCTCTCGCGTTGGGCCCCCGCGCTTCATCTTTCCGCACAACAAGCTCCCGTCGCCAATTGGCGTGAAACCGTGCGAGGTCCTCCGGGGCCTGCTGCCACTCCTGATAGTCGATGTAGAAGTACAGGAAGGTGTCCACGGGTGAATCGTTGGTCACAGTGATTCTCGCGCCATCAGAATAGGGCATCGGGAACCAGCAGTTAAGTCCAAGATAGAAAGTCTGTAACGGCAGAGACTGAAAGTGCGTGGCCTTCGCGTGCCCCAATCCAAAAAAATCGCCGAGGGGGCAGACCACTGACGGCGATTCTTCTCCATCCCAGTACATGCGCAAGACGAGGCGACGGAGGTTACTATCCTGTTCACCGGTCGTCATCCAGATGTGTCGCACACTGCCAGCCCCGGACATTTCTCCGAGAACAACGGTCTCACCAGCCGGGATGGGCCAGTTGTCCGCGTTCCCTCCGGTGGTGTCATAAGACGACCAGCGCCTCGATTTCACGCCCGTTCTGATTTTCGCCAGATTTCCCAATGACGTCATGCCGTAATCCATGCCATTCCCTCCTGTGAAGCTTTAGCCGCCCCCGGAAGGAACTTTTCCCGACTGGCGGCAGTCCAAAGGCTACACCAGCAAGACCGGTTTCGTCCAGCCCTGCAAGAAAGAAGCGCCTCCGTGCGGCAGGCGGACAGCACGTTGCGTGCTCCGCGGGGAAAGATGGAATAATGGGGTGTATTCTGCGACGAAATCCGGTATAATAATCGCTGACTTGACGCGTATATGGAGGAGACAAATGCGACGTAAGTATTGGTGGCTCGTAGCAGGCTTGACCGGCTCCATGATCCCGATCGGGCTCTTGGGTTGCGGAGGTGGAGGTCAATCCATCATTCCCAATGAGTTCGGGAATGAAACCTCCTCTTTCACCACACCGGCTGTCACGCGGACCAAGGCGCAGGCAGAAGAGTCCGATCCAGAGTCCGGGTCTGCTGAAACGCGCGGAAGAGCCGTCGCAACGCGGCCCGTTGTGGCGCCCACTCTGATCTCTCCGTTGAATGACGCAGAGGTCGTCAGAGGGCAGGGAATCAACTTCCTGTGGGATGCAGTAGTCAAGGGGAAGAAATACATGATAGCGATCAGCTCGTCTTCGTCTTTCTCCAGGCAGACCACTTATGTCAGCGACAACAAAGGAACCGCCCTTCAGAAGTCCTTCAAGACCTTCCCTAACATTTTTCCGGAGGGACGAACCTACTGGCGAGTCCGGGCCAGTGACCTGACTTCCGCCAAGCCCGTCAACAACAGGCAATGGGGGCCTTACAGCAGCACCGGATCCTTCATGCTGGTTAATGTGAGTTGCGGGACGAGCACGACCGGGACGCTGAAGGGCGTTGTCACGGACAAATCCACTGGAGCAGGCGTCAGCGGCGCCAAGGTGAAACTCGACACGGATCAGGAAGTCACGACAGATTCCAGAGGCAACTACACCATCCGGGATGTCCCAGTCGGCAGTCGCAGCGGGCTCGTCTCCAAGTCCGGGTATCTGTCCAACGCGGTGCCCTCGACCCAAGTATCGCCCCGTACCTGTGTCTCAGTGAACATCCAGTTGACCGTTTTCAACAGTGGTGGTCCACCACCACCTCCGATCTTTCCCTGAGTGGTTTTTGCATCGGTCATACAGAACGAAACGGCCGGAGGGACTCGATCCTTCCGGCTGTTTTATTTAGCCAGCAAAGAGCGCCGCCCCGATTGCTACGGGCTCAGCCTCTTTTGCGTCACCACTTCCCCCAGGTCGACGCCCTCGGGCAATTGTGTCATCACCACTACCAGACGGGCCATGTCGGGGGCGGGAACCAGGTGAACCGGATCAACGGTGACTCCGCACTTCTCGAAGATCTCCGTGTCGGTTCCGGTGGGTGACAGCACATTCACTCGAATCCCACGCGGCGACAATTCCTTAGCCAGGACGTTGCTGAACATGATGACCGCGGCTTTGCTTGAGCAATAGGCCGCAAGAGAGGACATCGGCAGATGGCCCGCCACTGACGCGACGTTAATGATCTGACCACGCCCCGACGCTTCAAGCGAGGGAATCGCCGCCTGGCATAGCCGCATCAACGCGCGGACGTTGAGATTGAAGACCCGATCGAGGTCAGCAACCGGCATGTCTGCGAACTGCCCCACCCAACTGGTTCCCGCGTTGTTGACCAACAGGTCGATCCCGCCAAGTTGCTCGTTAGCGGCAGCAAGGACCGCTTCTGCAGCCCCCTCTCCGGTCACGTCGCACACGTGAGTTTGGATCTGGTCTGCAAACTCCTCCCTCAGCGCCCGCAATCGTTCCTCCCTCCGAGCTACGGCAAGGACCCTCCATCCCTCCTTCGCCAATTCTCTCACTGTCTCTCTACCGATTCCGCTGCTTGCTCCAGTTACGATTGCTCTTCTCTCCATGCAGATTACTCTCCTATGAGTTGTTCGATATCTTCACGTGATACAGTGAACACGTCCATATCCTTGTTGACAGCCCCGAGGCTCACAAGGCACTCCGTGAAAAGCTCCCGAGTCTTCAACTCCAGGTCTTGCATTCCCATCTCTGTCATGCACCGAAGGATGTGTTGGCCCTTCTTCACGTGGGTCCGCTCGTCCGAGCGGATGAAATCGCTGATGTGCGCAAGGAGAGCGTCGTCCTTCTCCTGCGCTTTCTTGATCAGATCGTTGATCGTCTTCATCACACCCACTTCGCCGAACAGGTTGATCTCCGCCATGGCGTAAGCAGGTTCCATCGGTCCCCGACAGGTGGAGCCCGTCAGACGATTGGGCAGCTCGAAGGGGTCGTAGCCCGCGGCCAACAGGGTCCGATGCCCGATCTCGGTGTGCCGAGCCTCATCCCAGGTGATGCGCGCCAAGTCGTATTCGGCCTTGAAGTCCTTGAATCGAATGTCCCAGAGAAAGGTGCCAAAGGCTTCGATGGCATCGACCTCATCCCGCTGGGTTCGAAAGAACCGTAGCCGCAGACTCTCATAGGAGTCAGGGGCGAACCTCGCCTCACCGTCGCCGACGTCATAGTCGCCGGTGTTTTTGAAGGTGACAAAGCGGGAATCGCGGACCGGCACGGTTCCTCGCTCATAGGGTTTCAGGGAGATCCTCATCGGGCTCGGTTCCTCATTGCGCGGGTCAGTGCCGGTCACGCCCCCGATGCTCCCGAGAAGCCGTTGTAGATGCCACCGCCACTGCGACAGTCGGCTCTCGTCAACTCCTCCCTCGATGTAGGCACCAATCGCGGCCTCCGCCCAGCCCAACATCGGCTCATAGTCGAGCAGAATGCGCTTCATTGCCCGCAGCGTGGGAGCGTCGGTGACTGGGTCGGTGTCGTCGAGGTGGTGACGATAGGCGACTTCGAGCGCTTTGCCGGCCACTTGGTGGATTCCGACAAGCAACTCTGCCGCGTCGGAGGCAGACAGGACTTCTTCGATGAACCGGTCGATCTCCTCACTGCGATAGCCGTCAATGACGGAGAGATTCTTTTCCTGCTCGCTCAGCCTTTCTCGGAGGAGGCGTGCAGCGTCCGCATGATAGAAGATGTGACGCGCCGTCTCGAGCTTCACCTCAAACTCAGGAATCGACAAAGTCCACGAACCGAGACCGTGGGACAGTCGCCGTTCGAAGTAGAAGAAACGCGTCAGGCGACGGGCGTTTTCGTCAACAGAGAACCTCCCCCCCAGTTGCCGGTGATCCCGCGGAAAGCGATAAGGGAAGGCTTCTCGACGGTCCCTCGCAGCGGATCGTTCGTTGGTCCTTGAAACAACCGGGAACTCCAATGAACGGTAACGGGACTCGCCGGGTTCCTCTTGGGTGGTGGGCAAAGCGGACATGGTAAGCTCCTAAGTCGGTCAATAGTTCGAGGAGGCCCTCCTCGCGGATAACCTCCCGACAGTTGCTATTCTGCCCCCACCTGCCGGGTTGTCTATAGCGCCCCATCTTCATGGTTCGATGGGCATCTGCCTCAGCCGCTCTCTCAACTCACTCCACTGCTCATCCGTCAGCGTGGAAGGAAGGTTGATGCGCCGTCCCTCATAGACCGACTGCAGCGCCCCCATCAACGCATTGAACGAAGCGCGGGCCACTTCAAAACGGTTCAAGTGTGGAGGTCCACCATCGAGCCAATCCGCCACTGCCTGAGTGAAGTCCCTTTGTCCGGCCCATCCCTGGTTTGTCCAACTACTCTCGCCCTGGACCGGCGTTGACATTCCTTCGCATTGGAACCGGTAACCTTTGTTTTGCGTGAGGCTCAACCAACCTTTAGCGCCCAGGAAATCGTAATGCAGGTGCATCCAGAACTCCTCCTCCCACGGTGTGCCCAGGGCTTCAGGATCGCAATCCAGAACCACCCGCACGTTGTCAGGAAACCAGTATTCAGCGAACATGCTTTCCGGCGCGCGATGCGTAACCTGGTAGCCAGTCTCATTGATTCCATAGGCCATGGCCCACACAGCCTCCGGCTGGGCCTCGTCGAGAAAGAACATCAGCAAGTCCATCATGTGGGGGCCCATCCCCATCATGTTGCCTTTGCTGCTGGCGCGCACGAAGTGGAGGTCCCCCAACTTGTTCCGGAGGATCTCGCGAATCGTGCCGTCTCGGAACTGCGGGAAATAGCGTCGCTGGCAATTGACGATAATCTTCAGCCCTGACTCGTTGTGAACTCGCTCCAAACCGGCCATATCCGACGGAAGGATGGCGATGGGTTTTTCAATGACGACCGCCTTGACCCCCGCTTTGGCCGCGCATTCGGCTTCCCAGACGCGATTCCCCGGGTTGGTCACGACGTGGACGATGTCGGGCTTTACCTCCCCCAAGGCGGTCTCGTAGTCTTCGTAGGAGGCGGGGACGTTGAACTTCTGTGCGAAGCTCTCGCGCTTCTCCTGCACGAGGTCACAGACTGCTGCCATCTCCATGTTCTTCAGTTCCCTGTAGACGTCGATGTGTTCCGTCGCCCTTCCGCCACATCCAAGTAGTAAGGATTTGTAGGTTCCCATGGGTATCAGTTGCTTCCTTTCTCTGCAAACGGAGCCAAGCTCCGCAAGAATACGGGCATGAGTTTACCACGAAGCCCATGAGTATGACCATCAGGATACAGTTGATAGGTTGAGGAGCGGGGGAAGTTTGCCAGGTGGCACATTCCCGCGACCTCTTGAGGGACAACAAAAAATTGAAACTATTTTACCGGTTTTTTTGTCTTAAGACTCATCGGAAAGTACTGAGGGGGGCGCCAAGGATCTGCCGACAACCCGGCCTTTGCAGAGAGCGAGAAGAGCGCCACGATGGTAAACAAGGGCAGAATTCGTGGCATACTATCGTTACACGGCTTTCCGTGGTGGATTCCTACGAGAGGAGGTGAATCGATGGACCAGAAAAGTAATAATACTATCCGTTGTGTACAGTGCGGTCAGTCCCTGAAGACGATCCCGGGCAAGCCGATCGTCGCCAACCTCCCAATCCTTTGCAAGGAGTGTTTCGGTCTGGGGACGTATGAAAGGAAGGGACGGTCATGGCTGGATCTGTTATATGCTCCGGCCGGAAGTCCTGGTGAAGAGGTGGATTAGCGAAGGGCACTCGGACATCGAGGGGCCGGAGCTTGATCTGCCAGGATGTTCGAGAAGTCACTTTCGGGTGAAGTTCCATGGTGCAACAAACCTCCTGAACTTCATGTTCAGGCGTGGACTTCGCCCGTTTTCTTTTTGGGGGGGAAGTCGGACTCCGCGAGTCCGCAGGGATCAGACCTCCCGCCAGTCGCCCCACTCAGTGCGGACTTCGATGACCGCAGGCTGCTTGAGGTTCAATGCTGTCTGAAGAGCTGCGCGGAAAGACGCTTCAGAGTCGGAGCGGAAGGCCGCGACCCCGAAAGAACTCGCGTACTGAACGAGATCCGGGTTGTTCAAATCCACCTCGAAGAACCGGCTCTCGTAACGGTTACGCATGATCCGCTTCATCGCCCCGTAGGAACTGTCGTTGTGAACTACAGCGAGAACCGGCAACCGGTACCGAGCCATGGTTGCCAGTTCCTGTGAGGTCATCAGGAAGCCACCGTCTCCGCTGAGGGAAACAACGGTCCACTCCGGCGCACCCACTTTGGCCCCCACGGCTGCAGGCAACCCCCAACCCAGAGCGATGAAATTGGCCGGATAGTTGAAGGTCCGAGGGTAGTCAACCGGAAAGTCGGTTTCCATGGCGTGTCCCAACTCGCAAGTATCGCTCATCACAATCGCCTCAGGGGGCAAAACCTCCCGCATCACGGAGATGGCCCAGTGGCGAGAGGGTTGTGGTGACGCTTTCATCGAGAGGAGGCGGTTGTCCCACGCATTGCCCGTCACGGCAGGCAGCTCTCGCAGGATTTGCTGCAAGATGCTCTTGGCCTCTCCCACGATACCAACTTCCACCCGGTAGTTCGCGCCAATCTGGTCGGGGTCGATGTCGATCTGGATCAACCGGCGGGGAACCACCATGCGCCAGTGCTCGGTGACAACTTCCGTGAAGCGGCATCCGACAGCGACCATCACATCGGTGTGAGGCAGAGCCTCTTTTGCAGCGGAGGACCGGGCATGACCAAGGCTCCAGTCGTGGGACTCAGGGACGGCGCCTTTTCCCATTGTCGTCGTTATGACGGGTGCGTGCAGTCTCTCCGCCAGATGGCGGATTTCCGAGGTCGCGTCCGCGGCGATAACTCCCCCTCCCGCCATTATCAGCGGCGACTTGCAGTCCCGCAGCATGGTGAGAGCGTGTTGCATCGAGGTCGGGCTGCCCTGCCGGTTGGCAGTTCCTCTCGTGAGGTCCTTGGGAAACCCCCGCAGCAGGTCACGGTGCAATCTCGCCTGCCAAAAATCCTGGGGGACCGAGATCTGGACGGGACGGATTCGCGGGGTATGAAGCTGCGCAAACGCCTCGGCAAGGGTCTCCACCAAGTCCTCGGCTCTCTGAACCAGAGCGTTCCACTTGGTGATCGGCTTGAAGAAGGATTGGAGGTCCATCTCGTGGTAGGCGCCTCGCTCTTCATTGACGCGACTGGAATCCACCTGCCCAGAGATCAGAAGAACCGGAATCCCGTCCGCATACGCCTCGGCAATCCCGGTGGAGGCATTGGTGGCGCCGGGCCCAGCGGTCGTGATTACCACACCGACTTCCCCTGTTGCCCGAGCATACCCGTCCGCCATGAAAGCGCCCGCTTGCTCGTTGCGACAAAGGATATGACGAAGAGACCCCGAGGTGTCCGAGGTTTGCGCCAGCCGACGACTCAGAGCGTCATACACTGCCACTGAATGCGACCCGGGCATCCCGAAGACAGCCTTGACGCCGGCGCGGACCAAACACTCCACCAGCGCATCCGCCCCGGTCATAATGTGGGCATCACTCATTGGAAGACTCCCGTGATACGAGGTTGGGGGGACTTGGCCTAACCATGCTCGATTTTGTTCCTGAATTGCTCCAGCTTGCGGATGGTATCAGTCGTGGATCGCCTCTGCTCGAGAGCTTGATCCACTTTCAGGCAGATGAGATCATACACGTCCACTCCCGGCAGGTTTTTCTCGACGTAGTCGAAGGCGCCGTGTTTCATGCACTCCACCGCATTGGCAACATTGCCGTAAGCGGTGAGGACTATTACTTCCGTAAACAAGTCGCGGGAAACTACTGCTTTGAGGATGTTGAGTCCGCTGTCGGGATGCTCCATTAGCATATCGGTGAGCACGACATCATAGGGCGTATCGCTCCTTTTGATGAGATCGAGGGCCTCATGCTCGCCCCCGGTGGTCGTCACCTCGTGTCCTTCACGCTGCAGACGCCGCTGCAACGCTGAACGCGCATCTTCTTCGTCGTCTATGACCAAGACCTTACTCATGTTTCTCCCTCCAGAAGGGTATGTAGTGGGCAGTCGGTTTGTTTGGGGGAAATCGACATGTTCTTCCTCGGGGCGCTCTCCCCGTTCACCGGTAAGAGGATTACGAATCTCGCCCCACAGCCCTCGTCCCCCAGTTCTTTGATGGTGCCCTTATGCGCCTGTATGATGCCCTGGACGATCGAAAGACCCAGGCCCATCCCTTTCGCTTTGGTGGAATAGAACGGATCGAATATCTTGATCTTGTTTTCCCTTTGGACTCCCGGTCCCTCATCCAAGAATTCGATTTTCAAGTGTGGCTTTTCGAGCGGTCGTCCGTAAACCTCGTTCAGGTCCCGGGGCTCGGCGAGACTTGTCCGAACGTGACACCTTCCACCGTTGGGTTGCTCCGCCACAGCGTTCTCGATCAACTCTGCAAAGGCGCTGTGCAGCTTGGACGGGTCTGCTTTCACCAAAGGCAACTCTCGCAAGAGCGACAGGGAGAGCACGACCTTGGAATCGGCCGGAAGGGTTTCTCGCGCCGCCTGCTCCACAACCGAATTCAGGTCAACCCTGACCGGGCGAATCTGGTCTGAGCGGACAAAATCCCTGAACTCTTGAAGCATCTCCTCAACCCGGAAGATGCCGCGTTTAATCTTCTCCACCAGTTCCTGGGTGGTCGCTTTATCTGCCAGATCGTCAGCCACCAGGAACTCAAATTCGTTGATCTGTCCCTTGATCCCAAAAATCGCATTCCCCATCATGTGCGCTGTG
This sequence comes from Armatimonadota bacterium, assembly GCA_016199605.1. Classification (GTDB taxonomy): domain Bacteria; phylum Armatimonadota; class Abditibacteriia; order CG2-30-59-28; family CG2-30-59-28; genus JACQGJ01. The sequence continues at coordinate 13,445 of JACQGJ010000547.1, forward strand.
CGCGCCGACATCTCGCCCAAGGCCGCCATGCGCTCGGAAACGATCACCCGATCCATCAAATGGGCGTTCTCAATCGAGATGGCAATCTGGCTGGCGAGAGTCCACATGATGTCTTCGTCGGCATCGGTGAACTCATCAGGGATGAAAGCCTGCGACGAGCGATGTCGCCGAACAGCCCGGAGGACACCCAGGAGCTCCTCGTGTCCGCAAATCGGAACCGCCAGGAAGGCCCCCAGCTCCTTGGGAGGCAACTCCACGTAGAGGCCCTTCCAACGCGGGTCCTTCGCCGGGTCTACGATGCGAATGGACTGGCGATGCAGGCCGACCCATCCTGTCAGTCCGTAACCCAGATCGTAGGACGCATCGGGGTCTCCAATGTGGCTTGACAGGGGGCCGTAGGAATCAGCCAGGACCAGCTTGCCCGATTCTCGATTCCAGAGGAATATCGAGCAATCCTCAGCCGGGAGTATCTCGGTCGTAACTTTGGTGATCTTGCTGGTAAGTTCCCGCAGGTCCGTTTCCGAACTCATGCCTTTCCCAATCTCGATCAGGGCCTTCTCCCGCGCCTGGTAGTGAGCGAGAGACAAGGCCAGAGCCGCACGATTGGCCAAAGCCATGAGATGTCTTTCGTCCTGCTCATTGAAGGACTCGTACTCCGGGCTCTCTACGTTGAGAACACCAATCGTGCAACCGCTCCGGTCGATGAGCGGGACCGCTAACTCACTGCGCACATCCGAGAAGAACTCGATGTAGTAGGGATCGGTGAGCACGTTCCCGCATCGATAGGGCTTGCCAGTGGTGGCTACCTGCGTGGTAATCCCGCGCCCGACTTGCTCGGAGATCGGAACCCGTGCGGTTCGCTTGGCTTGGTCCCAACCCTCTCCCAGCGTGAAACGCACGGCAAGCTCTCCCGTCCTGAGATCCACCAACGCGAGGAAACCCCGATTGGCGGGAAGCGCTTCGACGGCCTGGACGAGGGTCTCCGTCAGCAAGGCCTCGTGCTCCGGGAGCATTTCATCGATCGGCTCGGCCAGAGCCGCCGCCACCGTTTTCTCGAGGTCTCCCTGAGGCGGTGGTTTGCTCAGTGCGCTTGGAGACAGTCGGTCATTGGTTGTTGCCCGTCCGGGCAGCAGAACCGGGTCTGATTCACGCACCTGCAAGACCGGATTCGTTTCCCCCGACTCACCGGGACGTTCTCTCAACACGGTCACTCTTTCGCCAGGAGGTTGCTGCGTCTGATCCAGAAACGTTGGGAACTTGCTACCGAGCTGCGCGGGCTCAAGTGTCGCCGTGGCAGCCTTTCGCTATTCTACTCAAACGGCCTTAGCTTGGCAACACAAAGGGGACACAAAAAGGGGAAACCGAGCCCCCGTCATTTGGCGGCGCGGATCGGGGAGTCACCGGTCACCGGGGCAGAAGATCAAAGATCGTGATCACACCCCAAGTCACGACGCAAGCCACCGGGACGGCTGAAACACCTTCCCAGAGGCTGTGCCGCTTTCGGTAGATTCTCCCCCAGATCACCAGGGGAAGTCCGAGAAAAGCCCAAAAAAGGTGAACGCTGACGAGCATCGCGGTCGCAAAGACGCCGACGGTCAACACTGCGATGTGTATGCTCACTTTGGTGAAGGCGCTGAGCACGGCGAAAGCTATCCCGTTGGCAACGACCATCCAGCCGAGGATGACGATTTCCTTCGGGACGCCCATGTAGTAAAGGATTGCCGTACCGGCAAAGCTACTCACGATGGCAACCAGGAAAGGGAGGCGACGTTCCTCACGCATCATGACGTGCAAGTCGGTGATTCTCCCGCTGACCACCCCGAGCACGACTACCACGAAAGGGATGGTGGTTGTGAAAAAGACTGAGATCGCCGTCCACTCGATGGCTTGGAGGCGAGTGGGTGAGTAATGGGAGATGATCCAGTAGGAAAACAGAGGGATGATGACATAGGGACTCGTCGACATCGAGAGGACAAAGGCGAAGGCGTCTCGGCTACGACTGGGGCGAAACAAGGCTTCAGAAGACAGTGACACATAGGACCCCCGGTTATTAACAGTGAGGAGATTGTCCATTGCAAAGCCGGTCTTGTCAATGTCGCCTTTTTCGGAGCCATTTGCGATATCTCGTTGAGTCACTGCTGGCAAGGGATGGCGGAGAGGTGCCAAAGAGCGAATACCCCACAAGGCTGTTGATAAATCAAGGCTGACGCGGGTCGGGG
>JACQGJ010000548.1 GCA_016199605.1 Armatimonadota bacterium
GGTGACAACTACACGGTCCATAACGTCACGCTGGTGAATCCCTATCAGGCAATCAAGGTCGGGCCCGAGGGCAATGAGCTTCACACCGTGAAGAACGTCTACGGCACCCCGCTGAAGACGGGAATCTGGATCGACACCTGCACTGACATCGGGCGACTCATCAATGTGGACTTTCGCCCGAGGTGGTGGGAGGAGTCCAAGCTGCCGGGCGCCCCCGCAAGCGAAACGGACAGGAAAGCCCTTCACACCTTCCTTCAGCAAGAAGGCGTTGCAGTGGACATGGGTCGCAGTGACTGGGAGTTCCTGTATCAGGTTCGGGCCGAAGGATACCGGATTGGACTGACTCTGCGGCCCGGTGTGCAGGGAACCACCAACGCGGTGATGTATGGTTGCGAGCTGCTCGACTGTGCAACGGCTCTCCGTTTGGAGCGGTTGAATGGCATTGGGCTGGCAGCGACGGGCTGCAAGTTCGGTGGGCACAGTTCCGCCGTGCATGGACCGACGTCCTTTGACACGGTCGCTCAGTTCAACACCTGCGAGTTTCGAGGTGAAACGGGACCGTGTGTGTTGCTCGAAGGCAGCGGAACGTTAACCTTTCAGAACTGCGCCTTCACATCTTGGAAGGACCACGCGGTCGAAGGGATCTCCGGCCATCTGTCGTTGCTCGGATGCGATTTTCAGGGCGAGCTGGCCCGCGAAGCCCGAGGGTCCCACGTCAACCTCGGAGAGGGAATCCTGCGGGCGCGGTTGCTTGGAAACAGATTCAAAGGACAACCCAAAATCACCAACTCGGCCACTCGAGGTGACGTTCAAATCAGCCAACACGACTTCAACTTCGCGCGGGCGGACGTTAGACCCCATCCGACTCCCCCCGATCCGAAACCTGCGAACCGAAAGCTGTTTGTCGTGACGGACTTTGGGGCAAGTGCTACGGAGGAGGACAACACCGGAGCTTTCATGAAAGCTCTCGACGCGGCTCGCAAGGCAGGAGGAGGCACGGTCAGTGTTCCGGCAGGCAACTACCGGTTTGGCGGAGAGTTGGTTGTTCCTCGCGGCGTCGAATTGCGCGGCTGCTTCGATGTCCCTCACCACACCGTTTCGGGCGGTTCGGTGTTGATGCCGACCGCAGGACCCGGCGACGCGGACGGAACACCGTTCCTCCGACTCGAGGCCAAATCCGGTCTCCGTGGACTGACGATCTGGTATCCGGGGCAGAAGATGAGCAACGTCGTTCCGTATCCCTGGGCCGTGCGGAGCACAGGGCCAGGTTGCTGGTTGCTTGATGTGACTCTTGGGAACGCGTATCAGGGAGTCGACTTCTGGACGCATCCGAGTGACGGCCATGTGATCAAATACCTGGCAGGCGCCCTCTTCAAGCGAGGTTTGTTCGTGAGCAAGTGCAAAGGCGACGGCTGGGTTGAGGACGTGCAGTTCAACCCCCATTACTCGATGCGACTCCCGTCAAGCCTGCAAGCGGAGGCCGACGAGGGACGAGACATCGGCGGAGTCATCGACTACCAGCGCGCCAACCTGGAGGGAATGGTTTTTGGGCGGTGTAAAAATGAGCACGTGCGCGGGACCTTCCTGTACGCCGCCTACGACGGAATTGCTTTCCGCGATGATGGCGGCGGGGCGAACGCCCGGGTGATCGAGCATGGCACTGACACCGGAAGCCGCGGCGCCGTTCTGGAAGCAGTCGGGGCGAAGGGGGTCGATTTCCTGAACGCTCAACTCGTTCCTCTGGGCAAACACGAGGTTGGAGCGATCATTGTGGGAGACACGTTCAAGGGCAAGGTCCGATTCTTCAACTCGCAAATGTGGGCAGGCAACACGACCGGGGTCATCGGTGGTCAAGGCGAAGTACTGCTCCAGCAGCTTAACACCTTGAGTGGCGGGATCACGATCAAGGGAGGCGTTTGCTCCGTGGAGAATGCGAGCTTTCAACGCAACCTCGAGCCGCACGTGCGAGTGGAAGTTGGGTGCAGGCAGGCGCGGTTGATCGGCAATGTCACGCGGGACGACTTTCGCCTGACCAACGAGGCCGGAGCCCGATGCTTCGCTCGCGCCAATTCGCTGTCGATTCGTCCGGCTCCGGGACGGTATACGTTCAGAACCGGGTGGGAAGAGGGCGACCCACAAGGACGCTCCGATACCGTGGCTACTCAGGGCGGGGGTCAGCGCGCCGTCAGCAAACCGGAGTGCAGGGCGGCTGACGCGAACCCCCATTCCGGCAAACGATGCCTTCGAGTGGCGGGAAATGCCGACGACCCCACTTACTCCTTTGTCTACTTCAAGGTGTTTGAGGGGCCCCTTGAGGTCAGCCCTGATTCGTTGTTGAGCTACTGGATTCGTCCCACGAATGAGCGGGGAACATGTGTCGGTATCGACCTCGTTTTTGCGGACGGCTCGATCCTGAGAGACTCGGGGGCAACGACCCGCGAGGGTCAGGGACTCCATCCTGGCAACCCCAAAGGCGCCATCGGTGAATGGACACAAATCAGCATTCCCCTCGGGCGTTCCCACGCGGGGAAGACCATCTCGGCGGTCCTGTTCGCGTATGACAGCCGGGCCGGAGGCGGGCCCTTCGAAGCCTTCATCGACGACCTGACTCTGGAATCGGCCGAGGCTGGAGCGCCCTTGGCTATCGCTGCGACGCCTCGCGGAGGGAACAGGCCGGTGGGAACACGGGTTGAGTTGGAAGCTCCCCAGAGCACGGTCCTTCGCTACACTCTTGACGGAACGTCACCAAGCGCGAGTTCTCCCCTCTATGACAAACCGATTCTGCTGGACCGTCCAGGGCTTTGGGAACTGCGATACGCGACCCAGGCTCCTACGGGTCGGGTGAGCGGCCGTGTCTTCGGGGAGCTGTATGAGGTCACACAGGCGACGAAGTAGACTAAATCCACCTCCGGCCCGTATAATGTCGA
>JACQGJ010000056.1 GCA_016199605.1 Armatimonadota bacterium
CTGGCCGACCACATCTGTTTGCACCCGTCACCCATCGTCGTGAGATTCCCTTCCTGTCACCTGATCCTCGACTGCGCTTCCCAGGGATCGATATTGTTTCCGATCTTTTCTTTCACCTTCTCACCAGCGGCTGTCAACTCCGCCATGACCTCGGAGGGAAGAACCAAGTCCGCCGCCTTTGCATTGGCGCGAGATTGCTTGGCATTACGCGAGCCGGCGACGACCGAGGTCACTCCCGGCTGGGCGAGGAGCCATGCCAGAGCAACCTCCCCCATCGGTCTGCCAACGGACTTGCAAATCTTGCGTATCTTCTCGAGCGCCTCAAGGGTCTCGGCTTCACATCCCGGTTCCGAGTGCCGTGCCTGCAATCGGTCGTTGGAGAAAAGACGAGTCCGCGCGCGTCCTTCAGGGACCTGGTCCAAAGAACGGAACTTCCCCGTGAGCAGTCCCTGACACAGCGGGCTGTAACAGAGAATGCTGATGGAGTTCTCCACACACAGCGGCTGCACCTCGTCTTCGATGGGGCGCCACAGAAGGCTATAGGGCAGTTGGTTGGACTCCACAGTTCCCTTGCTCAACAGCCCGGTGAGGTCCTGCTTCCCGAAGTTCGATACCCCGTAGGCGCGAATCTTCCCTTCGGACTTCAGGGACTCCAGGGAGGCGAGGGTCCTGTCCATTGGGATCTTCCGGTTCGGCCAATGGATCTGATACAGATCGATGAAGTCGGTTTCGAGCCGGTACAGGCTCACCTCGCAAGCCTTCCGCATGGCGCGACGGTTCAGACTGGCGCCAGACACCTTGGTGGCGATGATCACTTGATCCCGCCGACCGCGCAGCGCCCTTCCGAGCAACTCCTCGGAGTAGCCGCTTCCGTACATTTCCGCGGTGTCGAAGAAGTTAATCCCCGAATCCAACGCGGCGTGGATGGCGGCAAGAGCGTCTCCTTCGTCCTGCTGCCCCCAGGTGAAATCACCGACAATCGCCCAGCAACCCATGCAGACGGTGGACACTTTCAGGTCGGTCCGACCCAGATTTCGGTATTGCATGTCTGACCCCCGTAAGAATTTCAGTGAGGCATCTACTGCCCGGTATTGGCTTCACGCAGCAACGCCTCTACGGCATCCTGTAGTTCCTGGACTTCAACGACATCCCTGTAGCGAATGACTCCCTTCGCGTCGATCAGGTAAAACGTGGGCCATCCATGAATGTTCCAGCGCGTATGTAGCGGCCCGTCCCGTGATCCGTCGACGGCATTACGCCAGGTGATTCCATTTTCTTTCATCAGTTTAACGAGAACGTCCCGGTCCCCGTCGCTGTTGACTCCGACGAGAGCAAACGGCTTGTCTTTGTAGCGAGCCACCCACTGCTTCTCCTGCGGAATCAACACGCCGCAATCCGGTCACCAGAAGCCCCAGAACTCGAGCATCACCACTTTGCCGCGATAGTCTGTTAACTTGAAGGATTTGCCCTCATGGTCGGTGGCCTCAAAGTCGGGCGCCATCATTCCGACCTGCAGGTTCTCCACGTCGAAAATGAACCCCTCGGCATAGCGAGCGTATTTGGAGGTGGGGTAGTCCTTGATGAGTTCCCCAAACAAGCCTCTGGCTTCTGTCTTCCCTTTTGCCTCGGTTCCGCCTTTCAGATAGGTTTGATAGGCGAAGTGGAAAAGGGCGCGGCTTTTCAGATCGGCGTTGGCCCCCCTCTCTTTGACGGCCCCAAGGACACGGAGGAAGATATCTCTCCCGCGCATTCCTTCATCTCGAATCAGCGTATCCAGAAGCTCGGCCATCCTTGGGGAAGCGGCGTGGGCCTGGGCGAGCGCTTCCAGGGCGCTGTCTATGGCACGGGAATCCTCCGCGGTCCGCCCCAAACCCATCACCCAAAACAGGGCATCGGTTCCAGTTTCGCTAACTGTGGCTTGCTGCGCCAGTGCGTTGAATCTTGGAATGAATTTCCGGGCGGTCTCCTTCGTCCTCCGCTCCTGCACGTCCCCGGACAGTTTCGTGTTGGCGGAGATGGCTTTCTGCGCCTTCTCGTACTCCCCAATCAGAGACTTGAGCTTCAAACTCAGGTCTGTGCTTTGCGCCTGTCCGTGGGTCCAACCAGAAACCAGGCACAGCAGCCCAAGACAAGTTCCCAAGCATGAGTGTCTTGTCAAACTACGCATCCTCCTTTGATCTCTAAGCTAACCGCCTTCAGTTTCGCACATCTTCATCGCAACGTCCACAACGCTTCAGCCTTGTCGTCTGAAGAGCTCCGTGGCGCGCACTTTCCACATGATTCCTGATCACCCGTTCAACAACGCCAGGATCTTCACTTTCCAGAACACCACCGTGTATTCCTCGACAAGGGTCGCCAGGTCCGCCTCGGACTTCCAGTCCCCCTGATCGGCCCCGGTCTTGAGTTCTGTCATGCGTCCGAGCATTCCCTCCACCTTTGGCTGGTAAGCCTTTCCCTCGTCACCCGCTTCCGCGAGGCACTTGGTCGCTTCCGCCCTTAGCCGGGCCACGTCCAGCTTGGCCACAGCCTCCGGTCTGAAGTCGGTCTTGGCGAGCATCGTCTGGTCCTCCTTGCCATGCGCCTTCAGGTAGGCTTCCCCCTCCGCGTTCTTCTTCCCGTTGAAATCCCAGAAAGCCAGGCGAACATGCCTGCTCTCGGGTCTCAACTCGAGATCGGTGAAGACGGCGTAGTTGCCGATTTGGACCCGCCCACCTCGCACACTTTCACTGGAGAACATCATCGCGCACGGGCCGTCACCCTCGCCTTTCGCAACGTCGAAGATCGTGTCGTAGTAGTACAGGTAAGTGTCCTGCCCGGGGACCAGCTCGAGTGTTTCAGGCTCATGCTTGTCGAGGCGCGGGGTGGCACAGTGCCGGTCGCCCTGACGATGATTCCATGCGGTGAAGTAGCTCGGGTAGCAGACAAGCCGGAGGGTGACAGTTGCCACTGTGCCGGAGGGCTTGGGATTCCAGGAGAGGTCCGCAATCACGTGGTTCGCTGCCGGGGGCAGCATCATCTTCAGCCGAACCATTGCGTCCGGGTGATCCCACACCATCTGAAACGAGCCCCGAGTCCCAGTCTCAATCACGCGCATGTCTGCCAGAGGGACGGTGCCCACGTCCTTCCCATTCAGGTTGAGGACCAGGAACCCTCCATGATACCAGTTGCACGAGGAAGGTCCCGGCATACCGAAGTACCCTTCGTCGAAGGCGCGATCGTTGGGATGCGACGGATCGACACACGCCGAGTACAGGAAGCTGTATCGCGCCAGACTATTCTCCAGGGTCATCGTCCGTCGTTCCCACTTGTGCCCGGAGTGTTTCTGCGAAGTTGCTTGACTGTACTGCGAGCCGGAGTCATTGACACTGACCTCGTTGCCCGGCTCATCACCAACGACGAGAGAACCTTCGATACAGAGAACCAGCCACAACAGGCTGATCCGCACAACCATCCCGTGAATCATGCTCATAAGATTAACCCCTCCAGAGTTGCC
>JACQGJ010000563.1 GCA_016199605.1 Armatimonadota bacterium
CGCACGGCAAGAGATGCGTTGCCTGTGTGAGGCGCTGCGTCTCAGTCCGGGCAATGATGAGGTCCGCAAGAGCCTTGCCGAGACCCTCAAGCACGGGCTCCCGCGTACTGGCCGGGATTCCACGCTGCAAACTCTCCAGGAGTTGTACTACGATAATTCGTGGCAGCGCGAGGAGTTCACTGTCAATGTCGCGGTCGTGAGCCGTCCCTCAGAGAAGCGGAGCTACCGGGCGTTTTGCACGACGGGGACCTTGTTCTCTCCGCAGGTCCCTCAGCGCGATCCCCTGCACGCTCAGATGGAGGTCAACGATCTGACGGACGCCTGGAGATTCAACCGGGTAACCTATGGCTACCTCCAGGAGAACAAGGAAGACGAGTGGTCTTTGCGCTTTCGCGTATTCTATATCTCCTCCTTTCTTGCGAGGTCGGGCAAGGACTACGCGCCCCTGAGTCGAACGATCTGCCGAATCGCGCTCCAGGTTTACGCGTCCGTCAAAGATAATATGAACCTGGTATCCCCCCACGAGCCGGATCCCATCGTGGACCTGTGGCTGTGCGAGTTGGGGGAAGCCGGCGCGAAGCAACCGCTGCAGGCCCCGGGACACATCTACTTCCATGACATCAATCATGAGCGCGTTTGGAGTGAATGGATGCGTGAGATGGCGCACGAGTACGGTCACCTGGTGCTGCCTGCTCTGGGTGGTTTCACGTCTGCCAGCGAACCCATCGCCAACGGAGAGATCGGGGAGAAGCTGTTCATGCCCTGGATCCGGGACAGCGTGCTCCTGCGGCCCGATGAGCTGAAGCAGGAGGACCGGCAGCAGTTGGAGGCTTACGTGCTCACTGAAACCGAGGAGGACCTCAAGCTCTTTATGCACGAAGGACCGGAGTCGCCACTCGTCTTGGACCGGACAAACTGGGGCGTTCGCCAGGCGACGGGTTTCTGCCTCTGGATCAGCCGAACCCATGGCCCGCTCTTCCTCAACTCTTGCCTGAAGATGGCTCTCAAGGAGGGTGGAAAGCAGGGATTGGGCGCCACCGAACTGCGGGACGCCTATCAGAGGCATTGGACTGACAACGTGGAGAAGGGTCTGCGTTACCGGACCCTCCTGCCAATCCCAAAGTTCACCCAACTGTCCCCCGACGCCGTGACTTCCGATTCCCTGACCCTGCAACAGAAAGGCACAACTGGTTTCTGGGTGTTCCTCCCGGAGGGGACATGGGAAGTGCAACCGCAGGTCGAAGGCGCGGAATCGGGGGTGCTTGCGATATCGTGGGAGGGCCAGGGCTATGAGGAACATGGATTGGTTCTGGGACCGGGGAAAGAGCCGAAGGTGGCGCTGGAGAAAACAGGAACCGGGTGGCACGTTTTGAAACTGCAAGGGAAGAACCTGCCCGCACCCGTTCGCCTGCTGGCCTTGGGTTTTCGGAAGACGCAGCAACCGGGTGGCGGAACGGGGCCAAAGGCCGGACCGTAGCTTGTCGGGGAGACATTCATGAAGTCGTATCTTTGCCGGATTGTACTGCCAATGCTCCTTGCATCTGCTCAAACTTCACGGGCTGGGAGGACCACAGTGGAAGAGACCACCTATAAGGAATTCAAGAAATGCTACCGGTTGACCAACGGAGTCGCCGATCTCGTAGTTACTGCGAGTGTCGGACCGCGGATCATTCGGTACGGTTTCGTGGACGGGCAGAACCTGTTCGGAGAAGTGCCGGATGTCTCCGTGGAAGTCGGGAAGGACCAGTGGCGCATCTACGGAGGCCATCGCCTGTGGCACTCCCCCGAAGCCAACCCTCGCACGTATGCTCCTGACAATTCACCGGTGACCACGGAGGTGCGCGGCAATACTCTCCACCTCATTCAGGCGACTGAGCCGATGACCGGGATCAGGAAAGAGATGGAGGTGACTCTGTTCGAGGAGAACAACCACGTCCGGGTGATCCACCGCTTGACCAATCAAGGACTGTGGCCCGTGAAGCTGTCAGTGTGGGCGTTGAGCGTGATGAATGTGGAGGGAACTGCCGTAGTCCCCCAACCCCAGGGAGACAGGGAATCACTCCTACCCAACTGGAGGATGACGATTTGGCCCTACACCAACCTGGCCGATCCCCGAGTTGCCTGGGGGAGCAAATTCATCACGCTGAAGCAAGACCCTCGCAACGCCGCAAGGTTCAAGATCGGGCTTTCGGACCAGGAGGGATGGGTCGGCTACCTTCTCAAGGACCAGCTTTTCATCAAGCGGTTCCGGCACGAGGAGGGGGCCGAGTACCCTGATTGGGGGTGCTCTCTGGAGGTATTCACCAACGACAGAATCCTGGAAGTGGAATCCCTGAGCCCCTTGACGACGCTCGATCCCGGCGGCGAAGTGGAGCATACCGAAGACTGGTATCTGTTTGACCAAGTCAAGGTAACCGCAGAGGAAAGCTCCATCGAGCAGAACGTCGTGCCCTTGGTGCGTTCAGTGTCGCGATAGGGACAAGTCCGCTTGGTCCAAAAAAAACTCAACCCTCCCTTGATACATTCAGGGGATTGTGTTATGGTACGTCTCGAATTCAGGCAGGTGTGGAACACTGCAGCCGCATCCCGGGATTGCCTCGCTTTTTGAGAGGTTACCTGTTGTGGATGGTCGGTCACTACTTCATTTCGGAGGTGACGTGATGAGGTTAGCTTCACGCCAGACGAAGCGCGGAGTATCATCATTCTTCTACGCGAAGGTGGCATTTGCTCTCGTATCAGTCTTGGGTTGGGGAGCACAGTCAGGAAGCGGGAGAGTCGCCTTGGCGGACTCGGCGCCCGCAACAGGGGGCACCGCGACTGCCGACCGACCGACCGTCACGATCCCCTTTCCCCTGCGAAACACGGAAGTACACGGCACGAAGCAAGAGGTCATCATTTCTTACGTGGCCGGGAAGTATCCCGTTAGTCGCATGGACCTTATCATCGACGGCTACGTTCGATACACCGAGAACCCGAACCCTCCCGCACTCCAGAATTCCAAGACCTATCATTTGGACACAACGCAATTCTCTGACGCCCCACACACCATCGCGGCCCGAGTGGTCGACACCGCAGGAAACACCGCCCAGGCCTCCGTGGACGTCTACATCAGCAACACGGACACCGACACAACGCCGCCGGCGGTTTCGATCCAGAACCCAAAACCCGACCGGACCGTAAGCGGCAAAGTTTCCGTGGACATTCTCGCGAGAGATAACGTTGCCGTGAAGTGGGTGATACTCTTTGTTGACGGCACCCTGAAGCTGATGAGGAACAACGCGCCATTCAATTGGGTGTGGGACACGTTGGCGACCGATAAGAAGAAGGACGGAACCGTTGGGCCGATGTATCCGAATGGACTCCACCAACTGATGGCGAAGGCCCTCGACCCCTCGAACAACGAGACGCAGTCGGCCATTGTCCCTGTGAATGTCTACAACGCCGAAAATGATCCCGCCGCGGGGAGTACCAAGGCGCAGTCGCCGATTACCACGCCCCCTGGCGTCATTACTCCAGTAGAGCCGGAGGAATCAGACAACCATCCGAAGGCAGGGGTGTCGAGTTCGGACCCAAACACACCGCCTCCCTCCGGGCGGAGCCCTCAGGATCTGGCTCCAGACAAAGGGGCCGGCAACCCGGTTGTTCCCGCCCGACCGGAAATCGCGAAATTGCCGATGAACCCCGCAACGGTTACCCAAGAGCGACCGCGAGAGGTCGAGATGGAGCCCGCAAGATCGCCCCGAGGAGACGCGCCGCGTAGTCGGTCCTACGAGCCGTCCCGACCGAAGCTCAACGTTCCTGACCGTGGAGGGCGACAACCTGCTGGGATTGCGGTGCCTGACTCCGGGAAAGTGCCTCGACCGGGATCCGCACAAACCCACGTGCCCAAGAACAAGGACGTCCGCGTGGTGAAGATACCAGGATCGTTACCTCCGAAGAAGATCGTCCGGGAGAGCGGAGGCCTCGGAGCTGGAGCGATACTGTCCAAGACGAAGCCTCAGATCGAGTCTCGAAGAACCGATACTATCCGGGGCAACCGGCGTGACAAGACGATTTCATCCGTGGAGACTTCCTCCCTGTCCACTCCTGATGTGACGCCGCGACAAACTGCCATGGCAAGAGCCGCAGCAGCGATCCTGACCGCCGTGAAATGGGTTTCCAGCGCGCTACCAATCCCTGCCGCGGAGCCTGAGCGTCAAAAGAAGTCCCCGTCTGTGGAATGGAGAAATCCAACGCTCATCGTGCCCGAAAGAGGGCGCAGGGTCGGCAAGCATTCGTCCAGGATTTCCACTTCCAGATCGGAGGGTGGAACGCCGGATGGTGTCATCGATTCTGGTCCAGAGCCGAAACGCAAGTCGCTGAATGTCAAATCTCCCACGTTGACGCCCCCGGAGGGGAGCAAGCTCGCAGTTGTTCCACGCTCGAATCCGGCTGTCACACGTGCGACCCCTTGGGAATTGGAATCGGTCGGCGTTGCCGAGCCTCCAATGCCTGGCAAAGCCGCCAAAGGCTCTTCGCATACTCCGAACCTGCCCGAAATGAGCATGCCGGAGATCCAGCCCAAGACTGTGCGGAGAAACGGTCCATCGGTTGTTGCGCGAGCCGTGCCGAAAGTGGGCTCGCGTTTGAACCAGGGCGGGCCGGTGCAGGATCCATTGCGGACTGCGCCGAATCAGAACGCCGTGACCGCGGGCTCTCCGCGGATCGGCCCGGGCGCCGCCCGAATGAGTCGACCAGAGATTTCTGCGCGAACGGCTGCGGCCCTGTCGTTCTCAACAATCGGTGCCACCCGCGATATCCGTAAACCCTACGACCCCACAAGAGCGTCGGCGAAGGATGCCTACAAGGGTGTAGGTGAGACTGGAGGGATGGCACGGATCACGCCACCTGAGGTCCGACGCAAGACACATCGTGAGCTTCCCGTGACGACTGCAACCCGTGGCCCGGAGGGCAAAGAGATCACGCAAGCAGGACAGAATCATACGAGACACACGGCCTTGACTAAAGTGCCCGGCGTTTCAGGGGCTCGTTATTTCGCGCCGGCGTCTGCAGGCACGCGACCAAGTACGACCGCCGGCGGTCCGACCAGCACGTCCAACCGTAATCCCTTCCAGTTGGTCAAGGCTGACACGGGGATTACGGCTCATCAGTCACCGGGCATCGCCTCTCCGATCTCCACCCCTCCCATCGTGGTTCTGCAAATGCCACGCGAAACTCGTCCAGGCAAGGACCGGCCGGTGAGATTGGAGGCACGCAGGAAATACATGGTTCGTCTCGGAGACACAGTATCCTCGATCGCCAAGGACTACGGCATCTCCACTCAAATGCTGTTGAAAGCGAACGGCTTGAGGGAATCGAGCCGGGTCCTTCCCGGTCGAGAACTTGTGCTTCCTCGGGGCCCCCTGGTGGTCTTCTTTGATGCAGAACCCCTGAAGTTTGACGCGGAGCCGTCCATCTTCTCGGGTGGTGTTGCACTCGGTCCATTCCGAACGATCTTCGAGCATGGGGGAGGCAGCGTCGAGTGGCTATCTAAAGGCAAAAGAGTCCACGCGAAAAACAGCGACCATGAGGTTCAACTGAGGATTGGCAGTGATGTCGCGATCGTCAATGATTCCGAGATGAAGCTGGACCTCGCGACCTTCCTGCGAGCAGGACGAACTATCGTCCCGCTGCGGTTTTTCCGCGCTGCTCTCGGTGCCGAGGTTGACTGGAATCCTGAGACCGGCAGCATCGCGATCAGCTCCAAGTGATGATCTAATCGGCTCGAGATTCAGCGAAGTTAGTGGGACGGCAGGCACCGCAAGGTTGCCTGCCGTCCTTTCATTTCGTGCGCCCGGACAGGGCGCAATCACTTGGGAGTGGAAGTTCTCCTACGAGCCCGACAGGGGGAATCGGTAGCCGGACAGTCTCGCCTCCTACCCGATTCCAGATGAAGCACTCGGGCAGTTCCTCGTCAGAAGCCCATCGTATCCGTCCGCCCGGATGGACTCTGGACCCTCAGTTGGGTGTGTATGTCCGCATACACCCTCTTTTTCCAAATCTCCTCACAGACCCCCCACTTCTTTTGTGGTCCCTCGGGCCGTAGGGTCAATGGTCGCGATCCACTAAATATCACTGCGGGAAGCGGCGTCTCCACTACATGTAGTGACCGGCTGCACCGACATTGCGGAGCAAGACAAGAACAGCCTTTCCCGTGGGTCCCCCTGTCTCGCCCAGGAGCAAAAAAAAATGAGAAAGGGCTTGACCATTCGGGGAATTTTTAGTAAGATGCTTCCCGGTCTAGGAAATTGAGGGAACGTAAGGGAATTTTTCCCCAAAAGGCCCGTACTCCATGAAGCGACCGAGCGGACTCACGAATCAAAAATTGGATGAAAAAGGACGTTGGACTGTCCCCGTAAATTTCCGCGAATTTCTCGGAGTACACTTCTGGATAACACTTGACAATGACGACAACATCGTGGCCCTTCCACTGGGTCGGTGGGAGAAACTCCAGGATCAGATGGAGATGCTCTTGGCCTCCTATCCTGACAGCGAGCATTTAATGAACGCCATCGATCGGACCCACATCTTCGCCGACGAAATCGACGCTTCAACCGACTGGCGGATTCCTCTTGCCGAGCCGATTCGTGAAAAGGCTCAACTGACAAGGGAAGTTGTTACCGTCGGGGCCCTGGATCGTGTAGTCGTCTGGGACAGGGACAAGTTCTTTGCTTCCCAGAAATACGATCATCCCGACACCCTGAAACTACAACGTCTGATCCTGCGGGGAGCACCGGTAATACCGGCACCACTCACCCGCGTCGACACGAATGGAAACGCCGAGACTCCATCAGCCAGTTCTGGTGAACCAGACACTGGAGCTTCTGAAGGTTAACACCTTTAAAAGCTGTATCTATTTGGATTGCACGGTTGGAACGGGTGGGCATACAGAGGCCTTATTGCAGTCCGCCCCCCGGTCCACCGTGATTGGATTCGATCGAGATGCCGACACCCTCGAGTTTGCTCGGGGCCGTCTGGGGCAGTATGAGGATCGACTCCTGCTCGTTCACGGTGACTACCGGAACGCTGCAATGCACCTTGAAAACCTGGGAATCGAAATGGTCGATGGCTGTTTGATCGATGCGGGCATGAGTCTCTGGCAGGTTGACACGCCGGAGCGGGGCATGAGCTTCCGTTATGACGCACCCTTGGACATGAGGTTCGATGTGAATCAGCCGACGACCGCTGCCGACTTGGTTAACACCCTTAGGGCGGACCAGTTGGCAGAGCTATTCTACCAAGCTGGTGAGACAAGGTGGGCCCGGAGCATCGCAGCAAGCATCATCAACCGTCGCCGTCAACAACGCATTACAACTACAGCACAACTCATAGCCCTCGTCGAAGCAACAATCCCGGCAAGGCACCAACTACGGAGCAGACATCCGGTCACGCGAGTATTTGCAGCACTTCGCCAAGCAGTGAATGAAGAACTCGATGCAATAGCGAACGGACTAATTGCCGCAGCCAACATCACAGCACCGAGTGGCCGGATTGTCGTGCTCACATATAGCTCCAGTGAAGACCGTATTGCCAAGACTACGCTACGGCGCCTCGCGTCTTGCAGTGAGGAAACGAAGAAGTACCCAAGAGAAGCGCCAGTAGCCCCGGTCCCACCTTCCTCATTCACCCCCTCCCTCGGGCGGAACTCCATGTCCTCTCGCCCGGTTGTCACAATCTTGACCCGGAAGCCAATCGTGCCCGGCTCCGAAGAAAAGCGTAACAACCCCCGCAGCCGTAGCGCAAAGCTGAGGGCGGCTGAGAAAATGTAGTGTGCCCGTCCTGACCCGATGGGCGATTTCGATTCCCCTTTTCCTCCCTTCCCTCGCAGTATCCAGTCCACACTGAGGTGAGACAAAGAATGAGAGCCGCTGTCAATCACAGATTTCCTGACACCGAAACCATCGTCGGCCCAGCCACAAGGCGACACCCAAGACCGCCTGAAAGGCCTTTCGAGCACATACCCTCACACCACAATCCCAGGGAAAAATCGGCCCCCGTCTCACCTCGGCGGAAGCACGGACAGCCTCTGATCTGGAACCTCTCCTACGTTGCAGCGTGGGGTTCCGTCTTTACTTTGGTGATGGTTTACACCCTGATCAACGCGGCGGCGTTCGCCTTCGCTTTCTGTGGCAGGCAATTGGACAATACGATTGCCGGGGTGAACAACGACTTGAACTTAATGCACTCCCGGATTGCGAGAGTCACCTCTCCTGACATGGCTCGACAGGTGGCAGCCTCCAAGGGTTGGCAGCGGGTATCGACCGAGCAGATCGACGACCTCACGATTCCTGCAACGACAAACCTTGCCGAACAACCTGACTTCACCGGTCCACAGGAGAACCCGCGGCGGACCTCGGAACGGATCGCCCCGTCGTTGCCAACCCGTGGCTCAGGTGGTTCCATCCCCATCGTGCTGGTTGCTTCTGATCCCACCCCGGAGTGATCTGCGGAGTGGGGGAGGCAGGACAACCTGCGGCTCATCGGTTTACCTCAAGCAGGAGGACGCAACATGAGAACGTCAGACGAGACCCGCCTCCGCGTCGAGCGTCTTTGCTACTGCTCGCTGATCGCGACCTGCGCCATCGCGATTCACCTGTTCCGTCTCCAGCTTCTCGAGCGTCACGACATCCCTGGGATAACCACTGATACGGTGATTCTTCAGCCTCGAAGGGGAGGTATTTACACACGCGACGGTGTTGCTCTTGCCGTCTCCCCTGAAGGAGAGCAAGTGTGCGCCAATCCCCGGACGGTGCGAGACAAGGAGAAGGCGGCGACGCTGCTGTCGCCGATTCTTGGCACGCCCAGAGAGAATCTTGTCAAGCTGCTCAGCAAGACCGTACAACCCGATGGCTCCCCAAACCGATTCGTTTTGCTCAGCAAGCAGGTCAACGAGACGACTGCCCAGCGGGTCAAACAATGCAATCAGGAGATGATGGGCGAAGAGGACTCCTCCCATCCTCCAGCGATTTACTCGAGACCCTTCCACTACCGGGAATACCCCCGCGGAGATTTCGCCTCCCAGCTTGTGGGATTTGTCAGACCGAGTTCTCCTCAAAGGTCGCAGAAGCGGGTTAGTGGAACTGGCATCGAGTACTACTGGGACAACGTGCTCGGAGGCAGACCGGGGAAGATGGAAGCCGAAGTGGATGCCCGAGGCAATCC
>JACQGJ010000577.1 GCA_016199605.1 Armatimonadota bacterium
GCCAAACCTCATTTTGGAAAATGCACACAGTCGTTTGTCACGAGTTGACACACCTCCAAGCTTCATTGTAGAATGCCCGAACTTTGATGAAGCAATCTTCCCCCTCCTGGGCAGGTTTGGTCTGTGTCGTTCTGGGTTGCATGCCGTTCGGCTCCCAGCGGGCTTGCGCGACCTCTCAGGACCACGGTCCGTCCCCGGAGGTCATGGAGGAAAACAACCCCGAGTTCGTTGAGATTTACCGCCTTCGCATCGAGAACACGGCGGAGGGAAAGATTGAGCTTAGCCAGGACTCCGGGAAGTCCTGGACTCCGCTTGGGAAGGTGATCCGCGCCTGTGAGCGCGTCGCGAACGAGGGGTTCACTGCCAGCAAGTGGGCAATTGCGGGCCGCGTTTGTGCGACCTCGGTCAATGCGATTCACATCAAGACTGACAATAACAGTATCAAGGGACGGGGGATCGTCTTCAGCCTGGTTCCCGCGGAGCAGTTGTCGACCTTCAAGTACGGAGCCGCGGCTACGAACCCCAACGCAGCGATCTACACCGACATGCCCGGGGGTACGGGCCTTTTCGGCCAGTGGACGCCTTTCATCAATGGGCGCGTGCTCGTAGAACGGGACGGGGGGACCGCGCAGCCGTTAGCCAAGGATTACCAGCCGCGGATCGGGGACGTATTGACCTTGCCCGTGGAGAGGGTCAAGAAGCTTCCGCAGTGGATCGAGTTCGAGAACCGTTTTGGCGGACTGATTCGCCTCCACTATGTGGAGCCTGAGGAAACCAAAATCATCGGCGAAGTGTTGAGACCGGTGCTGGGAGTTGGACGATTCGAAGGCTCCATGTTCGCGGAGGTCGGCAGAATACGCGCAAACCATCCGGGAGTCGTCGACATTTCCACCTCTCCCTACGGAGAGATCGGAGGTTTGCAGATTGTCCCGGCGAACCATGCGATGAGTCCCGAGACGACCTACGTCCGGCAGTTCACCCAATGGATGGTGGTCGGGCCGCTGAAGGCGACGGACCCTTCGTGGGAGGGCACAGCGCCGCTGTTCTCTTACTACATTCAACCGCGCTACGATCCCGGAGACCTGTATTCGGAGAACTGGCTGGAGAGGTTGCTCAACCGCTTTCGGGTCGAGGTCAGAATGAACAACGGAGACTGGCGGGCGATGCCGGCGATCTCTCTCGGTACCGACCCAAAACAGGCTTTGCCAGAGAAGGCTTTCACTGCACTGAAAGAGATGACCCATTTGCGGATCGTGTTTCCGAACCCGCTTTATTACGGGCCCGTCGAGGCGCGTTAGAGGATCAAGGATGAATCGTTTCCTGCACAAGGCTCGGAAGGACTCCCTCTCGTTGATCGTCAGCCTTCCGGCGAATTCCGAGGAACTCGCGAGGGCGGCCCTCAGCGGGGGCGCCGAGTGTTTGAAGGTTCATATCCGTGTTCATCACGACGCCAGTGGAACCCATTTCGGAAGCCTGGACGAGGAGCGGGCCAACCTCGCGGCGATCCTGAAGGTGGCGGGGGGGGTGCCGGTTGGCATCGTGGCTGGGGCAGAGACACCGGCAACTCCTGAGGAGCTGCGCCAACTCGCAGAGATGGGAATCGACTTCTTCGACCTTTACGATTTCCACATGCCGGCGTGGATGCTCAAGACCACCGACATGAACCGGGTGGTGGCCGTTGGTTCCGACTATGATGTGAGCCGACTTCAGGCACTGGAGCCACTGGGCATGGAGATGTTGGAGGCAGCGGTCGTTCCTCACGACCAATACGGTCAGCCACTGACGGTTCGTGACCTGAGCGTGTATCGCTGTCTTGCCAAAGCCGTATCGGTGCCCACTATCGTCCCGAGCCAGAAAAGAATCCTGCCGGAGGAGGTGGCTCTGCTCGGTGCGACGGGCCTCCGCGCTGTAATGATCGGAGCCATAGTGACAGGAAAAGAGGCGTCGACGATAGAGTCAGTGACGAGAACTTTTCGTGAGGCGGTAGAGGACTTTCGGCGTTTGAGTGCTTCCAGGGAGGTATAGAGATGCAAAGTCAGAGGATTCGTGGGCGTTATCTGCTTGGTCTTGTTGGGCTGTCTGTGCTATCGCTGGCTCTGTCGGGCTGTGAGATGACGGTCGAGAGCCGGGTCAGAAGCAATGGAACCATTCACCAGAGGATTTCCACCCAAGTGCTGACCGAAGATTACGACCTGATCCGCCACGAGGCGGAGAGGTATCTGCCAGAGGGATGGAGGTTCCAAAGTAAGGAGAAACTTGCCAAGCGAGAATTGATCTGCACACGCAAGTTCAGCGCCTACGATCCCGACGTCATCAAGACCATCACCTTCAAGAGAGACGTGGGATGGCTGATCCCTGTCGATCACTACACCTACAAAGAAAAGATCACCTACCATGATATGCTGACAACCGACGAAAAACGGATGCTGGCGGAGAAGACGAAGGTCACCTACATGCTTACACTTCCGGGAAGCATCGACGCGGATAACGCTCACAACGCGGTGAAGGTGCAGGGAGGAACCGCGATCTGGGAAAGCACCCTGGATAAGGAGATGAGGATCTCGGCAACATCTACCGCCCTCCGATGGGTCTGGGGGTTCCTTGAGCTTGTGATCCTTGCCGGTCTGGTGTGGGCTGCGATGCCAGCGATCAACTGGTGCAACGAAACCTATGCCAGAATGCAGGAGAAACGGAAGACATTGCGGGTCGAGAAAGCACACAAGACCGAGGAGAAAGCGTTGCTGAAAGCCCAGCAGAAAGCGGCGAAAGACGCCGCTCGACAGCAACAAGAAGCGGAACGGCAACGGAAGATTGAGGAAAAGCAGAGGCAGGAATCGGACCGCGAGCGAGCTCGGCTCGACAAGGAACGACAAAAGCAGGAAGCCCAACTTGCCAAGGAAGAAGAACTCCGAAAGAAGGAAGAGGCCAAACGCGCCAAAGACGAGGCTAAGAGGCAGGACAAACAGTAGCTCGCAAGCGTGTGAGACAACAGCGAACGTCTTGTGCACGAGGTCCGCGAACCGCGAAATCTTCCATGGGAAATTCTCTGTGCGGGTTCACTTTTCGGAAGGGTTCTTGTAAACTGGAACATGGTTCCACGAAATATGCTCCATCCTGACGGGATCGTGGAGGAGGGATATGTCAACTAACGGGAATTCTCGTAATACGAGCAACACCGCAATCAAGGGCGCTCTTGTTGCCGAGGATAGCAGTGAAGACCTCCGTGAGGATTTAACGGAGATCGATGGGATTGGGCCCGACGAGGCAGACCTCACCGAATTGGAGGAATTGTCTGACGGCGTCGAGTCCGACACCCTGCGTGCCGACGCCCTGATCCCGCTGGAGCCGCTCACAAGTGTGGGGACTCCCGGTCGCACGGGACCCGAATGGACCGAGAGCAGTTTCGAGCAATGGTCACGGGAACTGACCAAGCGACCTCTTCTCAGCCGTGAAGGGGAGATTGAACTCGCCAAACGAATCGAACGGAGTGACCAGGAGGCGCGGGACGAGTTCATCGAATCGAACCTCAAGTTGGTCGTGAGTATCGCCAAACGATATCGAGGTTGCGGAGTACCGATGGAGGACCTGATCCAGGAAGGCAACCTCGGCCTGATCAAGGCGGTGGACCGATTCGATTACAGGAAAGGCTGCCGGTTCAGCACCTGCGCGGTTGTGTGGATCGAGGGCCAGATTCGGCGCAGTATCGCCAATCTACGTCACAACATCCACCTTCCCTTGAGAGTCGTCGCGGAATTGCGCAAGATCAACCGGGTTTCCGACCATCTGTCCCAACGGCTGGGGCGACAGCCCACCGTGGAAGAGATTGCGCGCACCCTCGACAACCCGGTCGAACACATAAAAGACCTCTTGGCGCTTCCTGCCGACTCTGTTTCCATTGATGAAGCCCTCGACGGCGACATGGACAAGTTCCTCGGGGACGTGCTGGAGGATGAGTCCGTCATCTTTCCTGATGACGCGTTGCTGGTTGAGAATACCCGGAGCCAGATCAGTCACGCCATTCAGCATTTGCCGCCGAGGCAGCAGACCGTCCTGAAGATGCGATATGGCCTCGACGGAGAAGTCGAGCACACCCTTGAGGAGATCGGACAGAAGCTGCGCCTGACCCGCCAGCGAGTGTGGCAGATCGAGTCTTCTGCAATCAAGAAGATCAAATGTCTGGACTGTCCGAGGGTACTCAGTCTCGCCGACTGATCGGTCTCCAAGCCAGCGTCAACCCTCTCGTCGCTTCCTTCCCTCCCGCACCGGCTCCGCGTTGACACCTCCATCGGGACGAGTCAGAATACCGCTGGCTATGAAGACGACAACTGTTACTGCGACCCGGGGCGGCACGCCGGGCAACGGTGCGTTTTCCCCCTCAGGCGCACAAACACAGGAAACACTTCTTTAGAAAGCTGGAGGCGCGAGATTGGCCACAACAGTTGAGCAGAAGCGTACAACTGACGATCACGAAGTTGCCGAGGACGACGTCCTTAACGCCTTGCGCAGGATCATAGATCCCGACTTGCACCGTGATATTGTTCAACTGGGGTTTGTGAAGCACCTTCGGGTGTGCGGCGGCGGCGTGGCTTTCGACATTGAGCTAACCACGCCGGCCTGCCCGGTCAAGGCCCAGATGGAATCCCAGGCAAGGGAATTCGTTGGGGCGCTGCCCGGCGTGAGCCAGGTAAACGTAACCATGACCTCCCAGGTTCGCTCTCATTTCACGGAGGACCGGGAATACCTTGCTTCCGTGAAGAACGTGATCGCGGTTGCCAGCGGTAAAGGCGGCGTTGGAAAGTCGACGGTCGCTGCGAACCTCGCGTTGGCGTTGGCAAAAACGGGAGCGGCTGTGGGTTTGATGGACGCGGACGTTTACGGCCCGAGCGTTCCCATCATGATGGGCGTCTCGGAACGACCGGAAGTCAGCGTAGACCAGAAGATCTTGCCGCTGGAGAACCACGGGCTGAAGCTGATGTCCATTGGCTTCCTGGCCGACGATCGTGCCCCGATTATCTGGCGTGGACCCATGGTCGGCAAACTCCTTCAGCAGTTTATGAGCGACGTGGCGTGGGGCGACCTAGACTATCTTGTGATGGATTTGCCTCCCGGCACGGGTGACGCACAACTCACGCTGTGCCAGACGGCGACTCTATCGGGTGCGGTGATCGTGACTACACCACAGGAGGTCGCTCTTGAGGACGTGACGCGGGCGATCCGAATGTTTGAGAAAGTCAACGTCCCGGTTCTCGGCATCGTGGAGAATATGAGCTACTACGTGTGCTCTCACTGCGGCCACCGAGAGGAGGTCTTCCTGCACGGCGGGGGGCAACGAGCTGCCGAGACGCTGGGGGTCCCCTTCCTGGGCGAGATACCACTTGATCCTCAAATCTGCCTCGGGGGCGACAACGGCGTTCCCATCGTTGCGGGAAACCCGGAATCCCCCCAAACCGCTGCCTTCTTCGAGATTGCTGGTCGAGTCGCCGCCAGTCTCAGCACACTGGCGATGGAGGAATCTCAGGGCGGAGGAGATTCAAGGGGAGAACCTTTGTTGCGTATAGTGTCGTGAGGTTCTACGTCACGCACCACGTTTCACTGTTGCTGATGCGGAGATGAAGTCATCATAGGAACCAACGGACATAATCCCGTCATCTATCTGGATCATGCGGCAACCACACCTCTCGACCCCGAGGTCCTTGAGGAAATGATGCCGTTCTTGAAGGAGCAGTTTGGCAACCCGAGCAGCATCTATCACCTCGGGCGAGGGGCGCGTGAAGCGGTTGAGAACAGCCGGGAGACTGTCGCTGATTTTCTGGGGTGTCGCCACTCGGAGATTGTCTTCACGGGGAGCGGGACCGAGGCTGATAACCTTGCAGTCAAAGGCGTCGCTTGGTCCTGTGCGAACAAAGGGAAACACGTCCTTACCTCGTCGGTGGAGCATCACGCAGTCCTGCATGCGTGCAGGTCCCTGGAGAAACAGGGGTTCGAGGTTACCTACCTGCCTGTGGATGGGTACGGGAAAGTCGATCCTGAAAGACTGCGTTCGGCTATCAGGAACGATACGGTTCTGATCTCCATCACACATGGGAACAACGAAGTCGGCACGGTGCAGCCGATCGAGAAGATTGGAGTCATTGCCCGAGAGCACGGAATCTTCTTCCACACCGATGCCGTGCAGAGCTTCGGCCAGATCCCAACCTGCGTGACAGAACTGCGGTGTGACCTGCTGAGCCTGTCCGCTCACAAGATTTATGGCCCGAAAGGGGTTGGCGCCTTGTACGTCCGTCGCGGATGTCGACTGGCTCCTCTCCTTGATGGAGGAGGACAAGAGAAGAACCGTCGCTCCGGAACCGAGAACGTTGCCGGTATCGTCGGGTTGGGCAAAGCCGTGGACCTGGCTAAGCGACAGAGGGATATCGGACAGATTGATCGAATTCAGAAGCTGCGCGATTACCTGGCCGCGGGGTTGGAGCGAAGCATTCCGGAGGTTCGTCTCAACGGGCACCCGTCGGACCGGCTGCCCAACAATCTGAATTACTCGGTTCGCTACCTCGAAGGCGAAGGCATGTTGTTGGAGCTGGACCTCAAGGACATCTGTGCATCGAGCGGGTCGGCGTGTACGTCCGGCAGTCTCGAGCCCTCACACGTTCTAATGGCCATGGGAGTCACCCACGAATGGGCGCACGGGACGATCAGGTTCACTCTCGGGAAGGGCAACACCGCCGGGGAGATTAACACGGTCCTGGAGGTATTTCCTCCCATCATCGAGCGTTTGCGGTCGCTTCGGACTCGTGAGTCTGCGTCGCCGAAGAAGGCTAAGAGGAACAGCGGTGTGCGTGTGGGGAACTGAGGTTTGGTCACAGCGGATTCGGATTGGGTGCGGGAGGGTTCGGCCAGCCATCACCCTTGCCGCTTTGCGTTCTTATTGTTGCTTTGGGAGGATGTGAGCTATGGATCAATCAACTCGGACTCATGAGTCCGCTCGGACTGGTGAGTCCGCCTTGCCCATCGGTCTTGTCAGCGAGGACGATGGAATGAGGCTTGTGGAGGATATGCCCGATGGAGGCGTTTTCATCGGAACCATCGACAAGGTCTTTAACTGGGCGCGGAAATCTTCGATCTGGTACATGACGTTCGGGCTTGCCTGTTGCGCCATCGAGATGATGGCCACGGCGGCGCCCAAGTACGACTTCGACCGGTTCGGGATGATCCCGAGGGCGACGCCGCGCCAGTCGGACCTGATGATTGTCGCCGGCACGGTCACTCATAAGATGGCCACGCGCGTGAAGAAGCTCTACGATCAGATGCCCGAACCGCGCTACGTGATTTCGATGGGAGCCTGCGCGACTTCGGGGGGGCCGTTCCGGGAGGCTTACAGCGTCTTGAACAGTGTGGACAAGGTGGTTCCGGTGGATATCTACGTGGCGGGGTGCCCGCCGAGACCGGAACAGCTTCTGCACGGGGTGGTACTCCTGCAAGAGAAGATCATGACAGAGAGAATGATGGACCGTCAGGGGCCCTCTCCCCTGGGGAGACTTTTCAGTAAAATCACCAGCCGCAAGTCTGCACAGACGACAGCGGCTTGACGGCGACCTGCGTACGGAGGTGCGTTTGCCATGTTGACACTGACCGAAAGAGCAGCCGATGAAGTGCGAAGCATCATGGGTAAGCAAGGGAAAATCGACCATGCCCTGCGGGTTTTCGTCACCGGCGGGGGATGTTCCGGGCTGCAATACGGGATGAGTATTGACGAGCCTAAAGACAGCGACCAGATCTACGAAAGCTTTGGCCTTCGGATCATCACCGACCCGAAGAGCCTCCCGCACATCGACGGATCCCTGGTGGATTATGAAGAGAGTCTGATGGGAGGCGGCTTCAAGCTCGACAACCCTCAGGCAGTCGATGCGTGCGGATGCGGCCACTCGTTCCAGACAAAAACCACTCAGGCCGCCTCCGTGGGCGGCTGCGGGAGTGGCCATTAAGCTCGGAAGCTGCCCTTCAATGAATCCTAACTGATACGGCGATGTGAATTGAGTGTTTTGCCAGTCAGGCTATTCGGGGACCCGGTCCTGCGCAGGAAGTCGCGCCCGGTTGCCAACATCTCACAGGCTGAGCGACAACTGGTTGAGGACATGATGGCGACGATGACCGAAGCCGAGGGCGTCGGACTTGCCGCGCCGCAAGTCGGTGTCTCGAAGCGGGTCATCCTGGCGCGCCTTGACAAGGAGACCGTCCTTCCTGTCATCAACCCGGAAATCACCCAACGCAGCGCTGAAGCAGTCGTCGCAGTCGAAGGGTGTCTCAGCATTCCTGGTTTTCAGGCAGACGTCGAACGGTCTCTCACCATCACGTTGAAGGGACAGGATGCCGACGGAAACCGGATCGAAATGGACTTGTCGGAGTTCCCGGCCCGGGTGGTGCAGCATGAAGTGGATCACCTCGACGGCAAGCTCTACATCGACCAGTTCGTGCCGGAGACGCTAAGTGCCATCTCGTATGAAGACGATGAGGAAACCGGGGAAGAGCAAGTCGTGTTGACCCCTGTCACCCTCGAAGAGCTGCGATCCTGCTTCGCGAAAGCAACTCGCGTGCCAACGGCTACGCGTTAAGGCCCAGAATCCCATCTCTTGGATCTCCCATGGAAGGTGTGAAGACATTGGGCTTTCCTCCTTCACGAGTATAAAGCCCTCAGCCCTACCCAGGAGAGTCAACCAGATGCCTTTGCTTGGTGCCCATATTCCGACGGCGGGAGGGCTCTTCAAAGCGCCCGAGCGCGGCAAAGAGATCGGCTGCGAAGCAATCCAGCTCTTCACCAAAAGCCCAAACCAGTGGAGCGCCAAACCTCTCGCCGACGAGGACGTGGTGAAGTATCGGGCTTCCCTGAAGGCCTCCGGCATCAAACCGGTGGTCGCTCACGACGCGTATCTTATCAACCTCGCCGCCCCCGACAAAAGTAACCTAAAGAAGTCGCGAGACGCCTTTCTGGACGAGTTACGTCGATGCGAGCTGGCGGACATTCCCTACCTCGTCACTCATCTGGGATCTCACCTCGGCACCGGGGAAGAGCAAGGGCTTAAGCGGTTATCCGAAAGCCTTCGTTGGGTCCTCGGCAAAACCAAGGGGTTCAAAGTCACGATTCTGCTCGAAACAACGGCGGGACAGGGAACCGGACTCGGCTATCGGTTCGAGCATCTCCGAACCGTGATGGACGCCGTTGAGAGCCCTGACCGGGTCGGCGTCTGTCTGGACACCTGCCACATCTTCGCAGCCGGGTACGATATCCGTGACAAAACCTCGTACCGGAAGACCATGAAAGAGTTCGGCGCCGTCGTTGGCTTCAAGAGCCTCCGCTGCATCCATGCAAACGACGCCAAGAAACCACTCGGCAGCCGCGTGGACCGGCATGAGCATATCGGCCAGGGGGAAATCGGGCTCGAGGGTTTCCGTCTGCTGGTGAATGACCCGAAGCTCCGCAAGCTTCCGATGCTCCTGGAGACCCCCGAAGCCGAGACGATGCACGAAGTCAATCTGCGGACTTTGCGCAGCTTAAGAACTCATCCAACAACAACTCCGCTGTCTCATGATCTGCTCGCCAGAGATTCCGTAGCGTTGCCCGGGAATAGGCGCGGTTTTATTGTTGGACGAGTTCTCAGGACCAGCGCGCGGAAGTGACCGT
The DNA here is from genome assembly GCA_016199605.1 of Armatimonadota bacterium. Taxonomy (GTDB): domain Bacteria; phylum Armatimonadota; class Abditibacteriia; order CG2-30-59-28; family CG2-30-59-28; genus JACQGJ01. The sequence goes on from JACQGJ010000577.1 coordinate 9,674, forward strand.
GTTCCCCTTGTGTACCAACCACCAGTCTCCTATAATGCACCCGTTTCCATACACTGACGCAGGGACCCTTGGAAAGAACTTTAATGGGTGACCCCTACCCCAAAGGGAGAGGAAAATCGATGTCGAGAAGAAATCGGCGTACGCCAGCAGCGGGTTTCAGCATTGCGGCGTTACAAGTACTGATAGCAGGTGTTTGCTGGTTTCCCTGCCGCGTGATGGCGGCGGATGTGTCTGCTCCGTGGTTCCATGCCACGTTTGACGGCACCCAGAAGGTGACACAGGCAGGCAAAGAAGCGTATCCGGTGACGCGCGTAGAACTTAAATACGACGAGGGGCCGGTCGGCAAGGGAATTGTTCTTGCACCCATGGGCCAGCAGCTTGTCTATCGCCAGGGAGAGTTCCCGCTTGCGGCTGGAACCATTGCTCTGTGGGTTAAGCCCCTTCTCGATCCCAACGACTATTCGGTGTTCTTCATCTTTGCAAAGAGTTCGGACGATGGCTCGTACGACTGCCCGAACGACAGAACCTGGATATATCTCACCTCGTCGCCTACGCTGGGCAGGGTTCTCAGGGTTTATATGACAGACGACAAAAACAGTTACGGCACCACTCTTGAGTGGGCCGTGACGCCTGAGACATGGAAGGTCGGCCAATGGAAGCATCTTGCCTGGACGTGGGATGACGGCGTGACGACTTTGTATATTGATGGCC
>JACQGJ010000578.1 GCA_016199605.1 Armatimonadota bacterium
CATCGGCCAACTGACAAGCCGATGCTTGCGGCACGCCCGCCGCAGCCGGTCAAGAACGCGGCAATACTCGTCTCTCTGAAACACCGGGGGCATCTTTGCCTGGTACAGTGTCGGGTAGATCTGCGGATCGGCGATGGGGTTCCCGTTCTTCGCCAGACTCTCCCACGCGTAAGTGCACTGGCAAACCCAGGGAAAAAGATGTGGAGCGACCTCGCGGAGGAAGTTTGTCGTCTCGATCAGTTCTTTTGGCAAACCACCAATGTCGTCACCCAGCAGGTATCCCGCCAGTGCCCGGTGCTTGCCGACGCTCTCGTGCAGCCACTTCAACTCGGTGAGTGTCGCGGGATGGTGCGACGGATGGGGCGTGTAAGCGTCCGCCTTGCCGCCCCATGGTTTGTCATTTGGTGTGTAGGTGTCCACCATCACTTGCAGCCCGTGCCTCTCCGCCAAGTCAAGGGACTCCTTCGGAAACGCGTACCTCGGAGACATGACGACGTTGAACCCTGCGTCCCTGTAGAGCGCGTATTCCGCTTCCGTCGCGTTCGGCGGAGACCAGGCCGCAATCATGAAGTCATTGAAAGCGAATCTCCAGCCCGACCGGGGATTGGCCTTGGTGGCAGGATCGCCGGCTGCCCCGTCGTTCCGGGGAAGCGAGATAGAACACAGCAGGCAAAACACGAGGATCCGTGATCGGCTTCTACTCACCGTCTTACCCTCCCAAGGGCAGATTCGTGGGTGTCGGTTCCCATCCTCTCCAAGATGGATTCGTTCTCCGCCGGGGCCAGGAAGAAGTAATCCCGGACTTCATGAAGTCCGGGATTGCCTTTGTTTCCATGCAGCGTGGATGGTTGCCAACATCTCGGCATGAACCGGGGTCTTGAACTCCCGGCTCAGTTCAAACACCAGCTCTCCCTGGCCCCCTCTGTCGGCGAGCAAGTAGCCCCGTCGTCGCAACTTCGAGGTGTGGCGGCTCGCGGCCTGCTCGGACATGCTCAGTGCGACCACCAGTTTCCCCACTGTCGTTTGTTTGTGCTGGCAGAGATGGCGGAAAATCTGCAACCGACGCAGGTCCGTAAAAGCCGTCGCCGCCTCGAAGATCGTCTCGAGAAGAGAGGATTCTGCGCCCGATGAATAATCCCGAACTTCATGAAGTCCGGGATTACTTTGGCTATCTGGACGTTGAGGTTTGCCGAGCACGATTTTCAGCCAGGCGGCAAGCCTTCCGCTGAGAGTCTCCGCACCGTAGGGGGACTCGAACCGGTAGTAACACCACGCTCCAGATTTCCGGCGTTGAAGAAGCCCTGCAGTCACAAGGGTTCGCAGATGGGCAGAAAGGGCGTTCAGTGGCATCGCGAGTTCAGCGGCGAGGGCGTTGGGGTTCATCTCTCCCTTGCGCGCGAGGCAAACCAGGAGTCTCAGCCGCGGTAGCGAAGCAATCGCTCGGGCGACTCGTACAATGATCTCGTCCACCATGCCCCTCCAATCATTATCCCTGACTTCATGAGGTCCGGGATCAGTCGTACCGGATTCCGCCAGGTCTTCAGCACATTGCTGGGTTGTGCCCGGCCTTTCATTGCCAGGTTCTTCGGCTGAGCGCGGAGTTCCGTTCGTGCATCAAACTACTCCAGTGATAATCCCGGACTTCATGAACTCCGGGAAAAGTCGTACGGCACTCCGGCAGTTCTTCGACACATTACGGGGTTGTGCCCGCTCCCTCATTGCCAAGCTCCTCGGCGGCGCGGAGTTCCCGTGGTGCATCACACCACTTCAGTAATGATCCCTGACTTCATGAAGTGCGGGATCATTGTGTTCATCCCCAGTCGTGAACACGTGATGTTCGAAGGGCTCAACTTTATCTCACATCGAACGACATCTCTTGCGTAAACCCGGTGATGACCTCGACCACCTTCACTCGGTATTCGCCGTTCTCCTGGTTCAGCGCCAAGGGGATGGGATACTCGAACGCGCCTTGGAAGCAAAGATTCTTCGTGTGGGCTTCGAGGACGTCCTTTCCTTTGCTTACCTCAATCCTGACGGCGAGACGGCTGTCTTTGAGGGAAGCTGGCAGCAGGGCGCCTTTGAGCATTGCCACCTCTCCCGGCTTGAAGCTGCCTTTGGAGAGCGACACCTTGATCCTCTCAATCCGCTCCGGCAGGAAGGCCAGCAGCTTGGCTTCCGTCGGTTGCAGACCGGTTCGAACGGTGTCCGTTTCCCCGAGGTATTGGCGGCGGCGCACATCGTAGGCGTGGCTCCTGCGAGCAAGTTTCACGACGATGTCCTGGCCGGGTGGGTCGCTGGTCGTTCGGTCGGGAAGCAGACCAAGGAAGATGGCGCGTCCGTTGTCGAACAGGTAGGAGCGGAGATCGGTGCGAAGGTTCCCGGCGATGTCCTGTACCTCCACATCGCCGCGGAGACCGGCATACTCGATCAAGCTCTTGCGGATGCCGCCCCATTCTTCCTTCTTATCCGGGGAGCCGTTCAGGTAGAGCCCGTAGCCTTTGCCGGACTTCTTTACGCCTTTCCTGCTCAGGTCGAAGACCTCTTCGAGCAGGCTCTTCAC
>JACQGJ010000579.1 GCA_016199605.1 Armatimonadota bacterium
CGAGTGGAGATCCACCTCAAGGAGGGCAAGACTCTCGTTGATGAGATCGCCGTGTCAGACGCGCATTCGCTGGGCGCTCGACCGTTCGCAAGAAGCGACTACCTGGCGAAGTTCCACTCCTTAGCCGAAGGATTTGTGTCACCAGTGGAAGGCTCTCGGTTCCTGAAAGTTGCTCAACGTGTGCCGGAGCTTGCGCCAAGCCAATTGTACGAACTGAACGTGATGGTCGATCTTGTGCCCATCGAATGCAGCCTTCGGGACGACCGAGGGATATTCTGATCTTCAGGGGTTTCCATGCTCTCATGCAATAAGACCGCCGAAAGGAAACGGGCAGACCTGCGGGCCGCTCTTGCGACGGGCAGGCTCCTGCGTTTTCCCGGCGCCTTTTCTCCGTTGGTTGCGCTGGTCATCGAGGACCAGGGATTCGACGGAGTGTATATCTCCGGGGCGGTCCTGGCGAATGACCTTGGGCTTCCGGACATTGGTCTCACGACGCTGACGGAAGTCTCGCAACGCGGACGCGCCATCGGTCGAGTCACGGAGCTGCCGGCGATCATCGACATCGATACCGGTTTCGGGGAACCGATGAACGTCGCGCGGACGATTCAGGAAATGGAAGACTCGGGACTGTGCGGCTGTCATCTGGAGGACCAGGAGAACCCTAAACGCTGTGGGCACCTCGACGGGAAGTCTCTCGTGGAACCCGGCGCAATGGTGCGCAAGCTCAAGGCCGCCTCGGAGGCGAAGCGCGACCCCAACTTCCTGCTCATTGCCCGCACCGATTCCCGCGCCACTGAAGGCCTTGCGTCCGCGATTGGGAGAGCACAGGCGTACATTGCGGCCGGGGCGGAGATGATCTTCCCGGAGGCGTTGCAGACGGTGGCCGAGTTCGCGGAGTTTCGGAAAGCCGTAGACGTGCCGCTGCTCGCCAACATGACGGAGTTCGGGAAGTCGCCTCTACTAAAAGCGGAACAGCTTGAGAGCCTCGGTTACAACATCGTCATCTATCCGGTGACGGGTCTGCGCCTCGCCATGAAAGCCGTGGAGGAAGGATTCGCCGCTCTGCGGGAAGAGGGTACGCAGGAGAGTTTGCTCGACAGAATGCAGCACCGGCGGCGATTGTATGAGTTGGTGAAGTACCAGGAGTACGGTGCGTTTGACTCAAACGTCGCCAACTTCACCTCTACTGCAGATCACGCGGGGCAAACGCAGGACTGACACTTCCCCCAGCCCGTCCCCCATCGTCCCTGTCCTGACATGCCACTTGGCGGGGAGAATCCCGATCCTGGGTGGCAGGGGGATAATCCTCGAGGTTCCCTTACTGCCGGTCACTCCACCTTCGCCATACCCCAGGTCGCGTGGTCACAGGCGATACCGTCCCCGCCGTCGGTGGTGACGAGACGAAGCTGGCCAGCGCCGGTGATGCTCACATTGATTTCCTGGGGTTTGTCACCCAGCTTCAATACGGCGCTTTCAAAGAGACGCTCCCATTTGCCGTTGCGGTGAATCTCAACGATGAAGGTGGCTGATCCGAGGTTGTAGCCTTGCATCGAGTCATCAATGCCGATGACGGCCGTGAAGCGTTTGGCTTTGCTGAGGTCGCCATCGAGGTTGTAGACCACACGACCGAGACCTTTCCCCTCCTTCGTTTCGTCCGGGTGCAACAGCAGGCCCTTGTCGTACTCGAGCCCTCCGAGCTTGATCGGCACTCCCAGGTGATTGGTGTCTTTCTTCCAGCAGGTAAGATAGGCGAAGAGGTCCTGTTCCGGGAGGTCGCTCAGGTACACTCCGCCCCGGTCGAGGCGCATGACCTTGTAGATTGCAGTGACACTGTTGGACCGGAGGATCTTTCTGCCGTCTCTGACGAAAGCCGCGGCCTTTACCGTGGTGGTGTCGGCAATCCTGAGGGGTCGCTTGTATGCGGGAGATCTTCCCGTTGGCTCCTTGCCGTCGAGGGTGTAGCGCAGGACGCACTTCATCCCTCCGGCTTGCGGGGTTGGTGTGATGCGAACGGTGAGGTTCGAGACGAAGGTGCGCGACGGCGGTGTGACCAGCGGATCGGACACGAGCACCGGAATCGTCTTGCGGTACTCGTCAGTCTGCAAACCTATCTTGTCGAACGGAATCGGCTCGAACCCAACCTTCCATGCTGGCGAGTCGGCGGCCAGGCGGAAGTCCTGAGTTAGCAGGTCGCCGAAGCCGGGGTCTCCCTTTAGGAGGACGTTTCCTCGCTTGCCGAACTCCTCTGCAAGGGCCGCGTCGCCGTTGCGGTAGGTTGCCGACTTGCCGGCGCCGTCGAAGGAACCGGTGAAGACCACCTCGTCCGCGATGACATTTTCCTCGGGCTTCACGTGCTCCAGGCTGGTCGGTGGGTAGAGCGTCAGAAAGCTCGAACCCCAACTAACATTGCGTCGAACCACATTACCCTTCGGAAGCTCCCGTTCCAGGACGTGCTCCTCTCCTTTCGCGAAGTCCTCGGCGAGTTGCTGCAACGACGGGTAGCGGAGACTATACGGCGGCTGGTCGTAGTTGACCGCCTTCAGGTTCTCTACCATTCGCCACGCGCCGCCCTCCTTGAACATGCTGTCCTCCCTCCAGGTGCTGAAGGACATTCCCCGGCAACGCAGGAAGAGGTTATTCTCGATAAGCATCGCTCGGCCGCTGTTGGTGTGGAACACCTGGTCCACGTCGTAGAAGATGTTGTGATGAAGGTTGATGCCTCCGCACGGCAGGTCCGGGTAGATAGTGAAGCACCCCAGGTTCCCCGGTCCGTGGATGTTGTGGAAGTAGTTGTAGCGGAACTCGTGCCCCATGAACGTCCAGTCAGCCCCGGTGTAGGTCACACCTACGTCCCCGGTTTCCGTCGCGATGCGCGTGAAGTCGCAGTATTCGATGACGTGGTCGTTGCCGCCGTAGCCGATGCCCTGGTGCGGGCAATCGTGGACGTAGCAGTTTCCAATTCGGTTGCCCACGCCGCCCAGGTTGAAAGCGCCGTGGTACGTACGGAACACACGACCGACATGGTGGATCTCGTTGTTGACTGCGTAATTGTTACCGCGCGTCAGTGTCTTACGGTCGCCGCCCTGAAGGCTGACTCCCGTGCCAGCGAGTTCGTAAACGGCGCAACTGCGGACGCCATTGAACTCTCCGCTGATGGCGATGGATTCCTGCGCCCCGAAGTTCCGAATCGCACAGCCGGCAATCTCGTTGTGAGCGCCTCCAGTCACGTTGATCGCGGTGTCGCGAGAGCACTCGAAGGTGATCCCGCAGATTCGCACATACTGAGTGCCCTTGAGTTCGAGCATCGGCTTCTGCAACTCGGGGAAGAAGACCTCGGCCTTCGCCAGGTCGCACGGCGGCCAGAAGTAGAGCAGACCCGTGTTGCGGTCCAGATACCACTCGCCCGGCTGGTCCAGTTCTTCGAGAACGTTCAGGAAATAGAAGCGCTGGCCTTTGCGGTAGCCGTAGCCGTGGAGTGGCGGCTGCGGCCAGATCTCCTTCTTCTCCAGATCAAGCTTCTCGACGAGGTGATACTGGTCGCTCCAGTCGTACACCCAGTACCCGTGCACCCAGAGGTCGGCGGTGTCTTTCCAGCGCGCGGGTTGGTCGCCATCGTAGGCGAATCGACCATAGTGGCTGTCCCTCTCGGTCTCATACCTGGTGCCCCCTTGGGGAATGCTTGCGATTCTGAGCCACTCCCCGTCGTTGGGATATCGCGCAAGGGCCATGTACCGGCTGTTGCAGATCAACTCCGCCCGAGAGCCGCCGACGGGGGTTGGCTTGCCGAAGTCTGAGACTCCCGCCGCCTTCAAGTCCACCTGCAACACCTGGCCACGAGCCTGCGGGGCGAGTCGCTCCAGGGCCGCCGAATCGGTCACGGGACTAAACCCGGTCAACCGCACACCACCCACCAGCCGCACTTCCTCCCCCGGCGCCGCCTGCCAGACCACCGGCGACTTCTCCGTCCCCGAGTCCTCGGCAGTCAACTCCAGCGTATCCATCACTCGGTACATTCCGCCGCGCAGATAAACCGTGACCGGTGCGTCTTTCAGTTCACCCGCTTTCCGTCTCTCGCGGAGGACATCACGAGCACGCGTTGGCGTCGCGAAGGGCTGCGCCTTCGTGCCGGGGTTGGCATCGTTGCCATTGAGTGACACGTAGCACTTCATGGACCATACGCCTCCTTGGAGCAATGAAAGCATAAGAAGGCTCAGAGCGAACGGATTTCTCCACATGATGGTGCTCCTGGTAGACAAGCAACTGTTGGGCGAGCCAAAGGTTGCCTCAGTGGTTCTTCCACCTCGCGGCGGCCATCGTTTAGCAGGATATGATGTTCGCGCAAGGGAGCGATTTGCACGAACTGAGAAGCCAGAAACTCAAGGACCGTCGAGGCAGAGGAGAGATTCTGTTCTGACTTCCGATACTTGTTATACTCGTTAAGGCTGAAAACACCGCATTGTTGTGAAACAGTTGGACTGTCTCACAACAGGGGATTCTCCTCCTTAAAGCGTATAGCACCTCATCTCGTCCTGCTTCCCGTTTAGCGCACACGGCAAGGCGGCGATCCAAGCAATCGCAAGTCCGGACAGCCCAAAGTCTCGTCGGCTGTCCTTTTTGGGGAGTCATTGTCTTAGACTCACTTCTGCGAAACCCCAATGCTTTCCCTCGACAGAATCCTCGCGAAAAGCCTGTTTCCAGCGCCTATGGGATAGCCGTGAATCTATCGAAGGTTTCTTGGGAGCTGCATACACCCCATACCCTCTGCTTGCCCTCGCGGTCCAGGATGGCCACCGGCTGCAGCGTGACCGATCACTCTCCTGTAGCATTTCGGATTGGCTCTATACCGCGCTCTCATTCCTTCGGCTTCTCATTGACCCGGATCGTCACCTCATGGATAGCGAACCAGCCGTGGTACAGCGTGTAGGTTGGCGTCAGATCCTCCACCGTCAGCGTGTTCTGCCCATCCTTCAGGCAATCCGGGTTCAGCGGGATCTCCCAGGTTGACCAATCCGTCTTCACGCACTTGTTCGCCCCTTCGTACACGACCTTCCCGTTGATGCTTATCCTCACCGGCGCTGCCGGCTCGTTCTTGTCGTTGTCCTTCCCGTAGATGATCAGCGACAGGAACCGGCTCTTGTCGTACACGTTCGTGGCTTCCGCCAGCTCCCGCTTTCGGATTTTCAGGAAATCCTGCTGGGTCAGCGTGAACTGCGCCGCAGCGATGTTCGTCTTGTCCCCCTTTTTCGCCGGATGCACCAAGTGCGCCGGTCTGGGCGTGCAGTTGTAGCCGTAAGAGGCGACTTGCTCGCCGCCTTTGAAGTCCTGGCTCCGCAGCAACGCGAGCTGCCCTGATGTGCTGGTGGCGATCGGCAGCACCGTGGCCGGCAGCGCCGCCTCCGGCCACGGTGGGATCGGCCTGATGATCTGTTTGCCCAAGTCAGCCGTCCGGTCCCGCTTCGGATCGTAACGGCGATAGGAAATATCCACCGTCTGCGCGCCATATCCGAACGGGATCCGCAACTCCTTCCGCGCCGCGTCGTACCGGAACTCGCCCGCGGCCAGTTGTACCCCGTTCACCGTTATTCCACTCGGCGCCACCCGGCTGACCATGCAGAGCGTTGCCGGCCGCGGCGCGTCCAGCTCGATCCGCGCCTCCTTGCGGTCCGCATCGTACTCGCCGCGCTTCAAACGCGCCTTGTCGAATTCCGCAATCCAAGCCGGATTCTCCGCTGCAATCATGTACGGCAGTGAGACGATCTTTACCAGATCCGTCTCAAAGTTGAATCCACCCATACGCTTATCGTCATTGATCTTTCCGAAGATCTCCCGCAGGCGTTCGGGGCTCTCGCCCAGCATTGCCTTCCAGCCCAGGATCGCGTACGGAAGGGCGCTGCCATACGGAATCTTCTGACCGTCCTGCATCCGCCATTGATAATCGGGGTTCATCCATTGCGGCACGAGTTCATCAAAGCCCTTTACGATGTCCCGCAACGATTCCGGATAAGATTGGATAATGCAATCCTGCAACGCGTAGTCGTAGATATAGACTGAACCAATGATGCTCTGCTTCGCCCACTCGCTCAGCCCCATACACAAC
>JACQGJ010000599.1 GCA_016199605.1 Armatimonadota bacterium
CGTGAGCGCCGTTCACGGTGCTTGGGATACCGGCTTAATACTACAACCGTATTTGGGTGGAAAGCCCTCCAGCATGACGCCTGAAAGGGAGGGCGAAGCTCCGGCTGAGCCGAATTTCGCCGCCGCGGTGGCTCGGCAGGAGCCTCGCCCTCCAGCTTCCGAGCACTTCCATGCACCTTCGAAGACAAATGCGGTTGTAGTATTAGAGCTCGTCCGACTTCGCGAGTATAGTTCACTCTGGGAGTAACCACGCAATGACAAGCAAACAACGAGTCGAGGCCGTGTTCGCGGGCCGCCAACCCGACCGACCGCCAATATGGGAACAGGGGTTCGCCAGCAAACCTGCGTCAGAGATAATGGGCCGACCCATGAAAACCGGCGGTGGCCGATTCCGTTTTGAGAATGTCAAGGCCGCGGACGCAGGGCCTGACGAGCTTGCGGCATTCCAGCGCGAAGCATGGGAAGACCAGGTGGCTTTGGCAGGGGCCCTCGATTGGGACATCGTGTCGGTGGGTTGGGGCATGCCCTCCAAACCTTCAAAGTGGATTGATGAATTCACGTTTCTTTTCGGAGAGCAGGAGGAGGGCAAAGTTTGGAGTGTGTGGCGTTTCGATGCCCGGACGGACACCTTGCAGCAGGTCGCCCATCACTTTGAGAACGCGGGCATCGCCGAGTTCGAGCGACACGTCGAGGGCCTTGAAGCTTCTTTGGAGGGCTATCCCTCGTCGCAAGCGATCAACGTCCTGCCGCCCGAGTTCGTCAGCATGGTTTCCCCGGACCGGATGTTGTCGGGAGGCGGAGGGATGCTGGCCATTCCGTACAATCCTCCACGTTGGCTGGAAGTGCTGCATGAGCGACCGGATCTGATTGAGCGGTTGCTCGACGTTCAGGTCGAACAAGCCCGCCGATCGCTGCCGGCAGCCGCGCGTCAGGGCGCTCGGTACATCAATGGCGGGGGCGACTTCTGCTGCAACAGCGGACCGATCTATTCGCCGAGGGTCTTCCACGACCTGATGCTGCCCCGGCTTCAGGAGATCGTCCGAATATGCAACGAGCATGGCCTCTGGTATGTCTGGCGAACCGACGGCTGGACGTGGCCGGTGGCCGAGGACCTCTTCCGAGCCTCGGGGGTTCACGGCTACGGCGAAATCGACTCGCAGGCGGGGATGGATCTGGCGGAGCTGAGAGGGGCCTTCCCCAATCTGGTTCTTGTTGGTGGCATCGACTGCGGCCAGTTGCTCCAGAACGGTACGCCGGAGCAGGTCGCGGAAGCCACCCGCCGCGCCCTGGAAGTCGCAGGGCCGCGCTACACCGTCGGCAGTTCCAACGTCATCCACTCCGAGGTCCCTGCTGAGAACTACCTGGCGATGTGGCGGGCCGCGGTTGGCAGGGATTGGCGTTATAGCCCTCACCCTTACCCTCTCCCCGGCCTGGGAGAGGGCAAGGGTGAGGGGTATAGATGACCGGTGCGTTAGCACAGGGCCCCACGAGGGACGACGCCAAAGACGGGGAAGCGAAGATCAACCACGGGGATGGCGCGAGCGCCCGTGGGAGAGTTCCACATGGGGATTCTCGCAATGACAGCCAACAACCCATCGTTCTTGCACTTCACCTTCCCGATTCCCTTGTCAACGGTGAGGGGGCTGTGGTATTATCTGGGCACAGCACGACAGGAAAAGCCAGAACGATTTGCCCTGCCGCGTGCGTGACGTCCGAAGAAGTTTTGAGCCAACACTCAAACTTAGGGAGCCCCACCTCAGTGAATTCGAGAGCCCGCCCAGAAGGGTAGGCTGTTATGTTCCGGGAGGCACCCACCTGCGCAAGCGGGTTCAAAAACTCGACGACCCACGGCGATGGCGGGGCATTACTTTATCAGGAGTTGGGTAGTGATCTGACGGCCCGGGACCAGCCCAAACGCTCGCAGTTTGCATCGTTCCAGAACCTCCTCAACCTCCTGCCGACCCTCCGAGGGAGGTCTGCAGTACCCGGGATTGGAGCCGCCCCGAGGGCAATCTCACCAGTTCTCTGCCATCGCGCCTCCGCACTCTTCGATCGACGCGAGATCCCCTATGACGCTGTTTGACGAACCCAGGTCCAACCCCTCTCAAATGCAATCCGCAGCGCCGCTGGCGACTCGTATGCGCCCCGGAACGCTCGACGAGTTTGTGGGTCAAGCCGAGCTTCTCGGACCTGGCAAGCTCCTCCGACAGTTGATCGAGCAAGACCAGTTGGCCTCAGCCATTTTCTACGGCCCGCCCGGTTGCGGGAAGAGCACGCTGGCTTGTATCATCGCTCAGAGGACTCGGTCGCACTACGAGACGTTCAGCGCGGTCACTTCCGGCATTGCCGAAGTGCGCAAAGTCATGGAGGCGGCCCGACACCGGCTGGCTCTGGAAAACCGCAAGACGGTCCTCTTCATTGACGAGATTCACCGGTTCAACAAGGCCCAGCAGGATGCTTTCCTTCCCCACGTCGAAGCCGGAACGATTGTTCTCATCGGGGCGACGACCGAGAATCCCTATTTCAGTGTGAACTCCCCGCTTCTTTCACGCGCCCGAGTCTTTCGTTTCGAGCCACTGACGGACGCAGACCTCGAAGACTTGGTCCGTCGGGCCCTGCACGATGAACAGCGAGGGCTGGGCAAGCAGGGCGCCAAGCTCGAGGCCGACGCGCTGCGTCATCTGCTCGATGTGTCGAACGGCGATGCGCGCCGCGCGCTGAATGCCCTTGAGTTGGCGGTCCAAGCCGCTGCCGGGAATGGGACGGAGGACCTGACGATTGGCGTGTCGCAGGTCGAGCAGGCGACGCAGCAACGGGCGATCGTTTACGATGCCGACGGCGACACCCACTATGATACGGTCTCGGCATTCATCAAAAGTGTGCGCGGCTCGGACGTCGACGCGGCGTTGTACTGGCTGGCGAAGATGATCAAGGCCGGGGAGGACCCGCGGTTCATCACGCGCCGACTGGTGATCCTGGCCTCCGAAGACATCGGGAACGCGGACCCTCTGGGATTGGTCGTTGCAACGGCTGCCGCCCATGCAGTAGAATATGTGGGTATGCCGGAAGCCCAGCTAAACCTGGCTCAGGCGACGACGTACCTGGCTACCGCTCCCAAGAGTAACGCCTCGTACGTGGCGCTTCATCGGGCCTTGGAGGACGTGGAAAAGCGGCCTGCCGTTTCAGTGCCGCCGCACCTGCGGGATGCCTCCTACAGCGGATCCTCCAGGCTGGGGCACGGGATCGGATACCAGTACCCACACGATTTCCCCGGGCACTATGTGCCGCAGGAATACCTGCCTGCTGGGGCGAGGAGCCAAGCTTACTACACACCTGCGGATTCCGGTCGAGAAAGGAAAATCCGCGAAAGAATGGAGTCCCTGGATCGCTTGTCGAGGGAAGGCGGCGTCCCCTCTGACAGCTCCTCACATAGCGTGGAGCGATCCCGGAGGGACTCGTTGGGAGAGACAGTCAATGAGCCTACAGATTAGCACCCGGGTTCCCAGCGACCCGGTGGCGATTATCGAGATTGCCGGTGAGCTGGATAGCTCGAACTGCAACGACCTGCGTGAGGAGATCAATCACCAGGTTGCCGAGACGCGACAGACGCTGCTCGTCGACCTGCGAGCGGTCACCTTCGTGGACAGCACGGGGCTTGGTGTGCTGGTGGGTGGTCTGAAGAAAATGCGGGAACGCGAAGGACGGTTCATTCTCGTGAGTACGCATCCCAGAGTAAAGCGTATTTTGGAGGTTAGCGGGTTGGTAAAGGTCTTCTCGGTGTTTCAGACCCCGGAAGAGGCGCTTGCCTCCGACCCGGGAGGGGGAGCAGGATGAGTAGTCCGGCGAGGGTGAACGGTCCGCCACGGGATCGAAAGACAAAGTCCTGCAAGAAGGGCGGAGAAGAAATTGAGAGTCCCTCCGGGGTCTCCCCATCCGGCGACTGCCTGGAAGAGGCTTGGGATTCAATCATCGAAGTGCGGATTCCCTCAGACACGGAATTCGTCCGCGTGGTGCGCCTCGCGGTTTCGGGTGTCGCCAGCCTGATGCCTTTTACCTATGAGGAGATTGAGGACTTGAAGCTGGCTGTGTCGGAGGCGTGTAGCAACGCCATTCTGCACGCGCATGAAGGAAACGGCGGCGAGCAAGTGGTGGTTCAGTTGGCGATGCAGGCCGATCGACTTTCCATTTCCGTTCAAGACCGGGGGGCCGGCATCCCTTTGGAGCATCGGCGGAAAGCTTCACGCCCTCCCTCCGAGCTTTCCGAGCAGGGACTGGGACTGTTTCTGATCCAGGCCTTGATGGACGAGGTCCATTACGACACTGCCAAGGACACCGGAACCAACGTCCGGATGGTGAAGTACCTCTCGGGCGAGGCCGATTCAACCCCCGAGGGCTGCCTCGACTCCCCGGAACGCGCGGAGAGTGAATAAGGTGGTGGGAGGAGCCGACTACAGGGATTCCAGCCGGGAGGATATCACCGCTGGATTTCTTCGTGAGGTATCGGCGCTCGCCGACGAGGATCCACAGGGAACCCTCGGACTCTTTGCCGAGTTGAGGGCAACCGGCAATTCCAGGCTTCGCGATCTCCTGGTTGAAAGACACACGCCCATGGTGCACTTCCTGGCGCGGAAGTTCAAAGATCGCGGAGAGTCCCTGGACGACGTCATCCAGCAGGGGATGATCGGATTGATAAACGCGATTGACCGATTTGACCTGCGACGAGGCGTGAAGTTTACGACTTACGCCACCCCTATGATCGCCGGAGAGATCAAGCGGTATTTCCGCGACAAGGGCAGACGGATGAAGATCCCCCGTCGGTTGCTGGAGCTGCAGTACCGGGTCGGTGGTGTGGTGGAGGAACTCACCCAGCGGCTACAGCGGTCTCCGACCATTCGGGATATCTCAGAGGCCCTCGGAGCAACGGAGGAAACCGTCGTCGAGGCACTCGAGATGGCGCACTCGATGGATCTGGTGTCGCTCGACAGCGATCTTCCCGCCCACGAGGATGAGAATCCCGGTTCTCTCAGGGATCGAGTGGGGTGTGAGGACGACGCCCTCGAGGTCCTGAGAGTGAGATCCCACCTCGAAGATGCCCTGAAGGTTCTCAACGCTCGTGAAAGAGCCGTCGTTACCATGCACTTCTTCGACGGACTCTCTCAGTCGGATGTCGCTAAACGGATGGGCATTTCTCAAATGCAGGTGTCTCGATTGAAGCAGAACGCCGTGGACCGACTGCGGCGATTCTTCCGAGGAGCGGAAACATGAGGAACCAGACCTCCTCTTCATCTCCCAAGTCTCCCTGGCTCTCCCCCGAAGACCAGCGACTCACGCGGTGGATCGGCTTTGGGCTGCTGTTTGGCTTCTTCCTCTGGCTGGCGTGGCGAGTGCGAGAGATTCTGCCGCTGTTCCTGCTCGGGCTCTTCATCGCGTATCTGTTTGATCCCCTACTCGACAAACTGCAAAAGCGCGGCTGGTCGAGGGGTCGAGCGGTGTGGCTGGTTTACATGCTGTTCTTCTTATTCTTCTCAGTGATGGCCCTCATCGTGATCCCGGTCTCCGTCGCACAGGTGCGAAACGCGGTCACGAACGCCTCGGTTTACCAGGATAAGGTGTTGGATCTTACGGCAACCGGAGAGGAGTTCATCAAGAACTACGAGGTCCCGAAACAGGTTCTCGACGCGATCACGCAGGCCAAAGAGCGATTGCGACAGATCGTGCCGAAGATCGCGGAGCGTCTGGCGACCTGGCTCAGTGGCGCGGTCTCAAGTCTGTTCCTGCTGATCATCCTCCCCATCATCATCTTCTACTTCATGAACGAGTTCGACCCCCTCCGACTGAGAGCGCTGTCTCTCGTCCCCGAGGATTTCCGGGATGACGTCGTGCAGATGAGCTCGGAGGTTAATGACATGCTCGCCCGATACGTTCGGGGGCAGGCGGTGGTCTCGTTACTGGTCGCGGTCACTGTCTTTGTCGTGCTGTCGATCTTTTCCCTGATCTTCAAGATGAAATACGCCATGGTCCTGGCCCTGTTGGCGGGAATCACCTGCCTGATCCCTTACCTGGGAGCAGCCGTCAATGCTCTCTCGACGGGAGCCGTCGCTTACCTGACCGCGGACCACAACCAGTGGGGATGCGTGATCGGAGTAGTCGTGTCGATGGTGATTCTGAACCAGCTTTTCGACAACCTGATTACTCCCAGATTGGTGGGAGGCAAAGTGGGTCTGCACCCACTTATCGTGCTCTTTGCCTTGATGGCAGGCGGACAGATGTACGGCATCCTCGGCATGCTGATCGCCGTGCCGGTAGCCGGCAGCTTCAAGGTTCTCTTGCTGCACCTGTTCCCGAAACTGAAGACGCCCTTGAGCGAGTTGGAGAAACTGGATAGGAGATACCGACCCAGGAAGAAGGAAAGGAAGGAGGAATCAACATGAATCACGGAAAGCCAAAAGGATTGAAGGCGCTGCGGTGCAAGTTGCGACTTGACGACACGTGGGAGTCACCTCCGCTGCATATTCTCGTGACTGCCGAGGACGAACTCACCGTGGCCTCCTGCCTGGACTTTACGGTAGCTACTCATGGCGATACCATTGATGAGGCGCTCGAGGACCTCAAGGCGATGCTGGCGGAGCACGTGCGGGATTACATTGACAGAGGAATTCCTGAGAAACTGATCCGACCGGATGCCGAGGAATACTGGAAACTCTTCTACAAGCTGGAGCTCCGGTCAGAGCGACGGTTTCTTAATCGCATGAAATCCAAATCCCTGTTGCTAAGCACGCGAAGGCGACGTACGCGACAGGAGGAGTGGGTGTATGCCTAAGGCGCTGGAACTTCGGAAGGTGGCCGCAAAGCTATCGACTCACGGAATCCAGTTTGTGACCGGTGGAGGGAAACACCCGAAGTTTGTGAATCCCCGGACAGGCATCTCATTTCCCGTTAAGTCACATGGCCTGAAGGCGACGATTCACCCGTATGCGCTTACGCGACTCATCCACGTTTTCAACCTACCGCATGACTTTTTCGATTAGCTGAGGAACCAATGACCACTGCTGATATCCGACAGAAGTTCCTTGACTTCTTCGTTTCGAAAGACCATCGAGTGCTGACGAGCGCGCTGCTCAACCCCGAGTCCTATGGCGACACCTCGACCATGCTGACCTCCGCCGGAATGCAGCCGTTGGTACCGTTCTTCAAAGGCGAGGCCCGACCGCCACATCACCGGTTGGTGACTTGCCAGAAGGTCTGCCGCGCCGATGACATTGAGGAAGTGGGACGTACCTGGCGGCACGCGACTTTCTTCGAGATGCTCGGCAACTTCTCGTTCGGCGACTACTTCAAGAAGGGAGCCATCGAGTGGGGATGGGAGTTTGTGACCGAGGTGCT
The DNA here is from genome assembly GCA_016199605.1 of Armatimonadota bacterium. GTDB lineage: Bacteria > Armatimonadota > Abditibacteriia > CG2-30-59-28 > CG2-30-59-28 > JACQGJ01. The sequence goes on from JACQGJ010000599.1 coordinate 7,384, forward strand.
GGAGATTCCGCGAGAGGTCCTGTGGTTTTCGGTCTACCTCGACGATGACGAGGCGGAGGGCCTCTGGCACAAGCACATCGGCGTCCCGATGGATCGGATTCTCCGCTTTGGCAAGAAGGACAACTGGTGGGGTCCCGTCGGCGACGCGGGCCCGTGCGGGCCGGACTCGGAAATTTTCTACGACCGCGGTCTCGAGTTCGGCTGCGGCAAGCCCGACTGCAAGCCGGGCTGCGACTGTGATCGCTACGGCGAAATCTGGAACCTCGTGTTTCAGCAATACAACCAGCAGAAAGGCGGCGAACTGATTCCTCTCCCGGCGCCGGGGATTGATACCGGCATGGGGTTGGAGCGCGTCGCCGCCATCATGCAGGGGCAGAAGACGATCTTCGACGGCGATGCGATGAAGCCGATTGTCGACTACATTGTGCAAATCGCCCGCGAACAGGACCCGACCTGCGGCATCAACTACGGACGCGACGGCGAGACCGACGTGGCGATTCGCATCATCGCCGACCACAGCCGCGCGCTGTCCTTCCTCGCCGCAGATGGCATCATGCCCTCCAACGAAGGACGCGGCTACGTTATGCGCCGCATTCTTCGGCGAGCGTTCCGGTTTGGGAAAGGACTTGGACTGACGCAACCCTTTCTGCATCGGATCACCCCGGCCATCGCGCGGACGCTCGCCGACATCTATCCCGAGCTCAAATCGAAAGAAGAAACCATCATCCGGGTCGTGCGGACCGAGGAAGAGCGGTTCCGCGAGACGCTTCACCAGGGAAGCGACCTCCTTGATGAAATCATCCTCAAGGTCAAGACGCGGGGCGAGTCCGTCATTGCCGGCAGCGATGTCTTTCGACTTTACGACACCTTCGGCTTCCCCAAGGAACTCACCGCCGAGATCGCGGCAGAACAAGGATTGGCAATTGATGACATGGGATTCGAGGCCGCGATGGAGGAGCAACGAGCCAAGGCGAGGAGCTCACAGGCTTTGACCGACGCGACAGGAAGCATGGTTCCCGCCGACCTGCCGCCAACCATCTTTCGGGGATATGAGGAGTGCGCCACTGAGACGACGATCGTTGAGGTCCTCGAGAATGCACACGGAACATGGCTGATCCTCGAAGCCACGCCCTTCTATGCCGAGGCGGGTGGACAAGTGGGAGACACGGGGAAGATCACCGGCGCGAAAGTCACCGCTCGGGTCGTGGACACTCAGCGCGAAGGGAATGTGGTCCTCCACAGAGTTGAAGGTGTGGACGGTACTCCCGCTGCCGGCATAACGGTTTGCGCGGGGGTCAGCGGCGCGCACCGCGACCCAACCAAGCGGGCGCACACCGCGACCCATCTCTTGCACGCCGCTCTCCACAAAGTCCTCGGGGATCATGCGACCCAGGCCGGCTCGCTGGTCGAACCCGACCGACTGCGGTTTGACTTCGCCCACTTCTCCGCGGTGAAGCCGGAGGAGTTGATCGCCATCGAAGATGACCTCAATCAGCACATCCTCCGCAACCTGCCGGTCGAGACTCGCGTCACCAGCCTCGAAGAGGCACGGCAGATGGACGCCATGGCGCTGTTCGGGGAGAAGTATGGCGAGCAGGTGCGCGTGGTCCGGATCGGCGACGACACGACCGTCAGCCTTGAGTTGTGCGGCGGTACCCACGTGAGCCGCACTGGAGATATTGGGTTGTGCAAGATCGTGTCCGAGTCCAGCATCGGCTCGAACCTTCGGCGCATCGAAGCTCTCACTGGCGAAGCAGCCCGGCGGCATCTCCGGGAGGTCGAGCACAACCTGTTAACCGCGGCGAAGCAACTGAACACTTCCCCCGATCGGCTCGTGGAGTCCATAGAGCGTATACAGGACAGCCTGAAGGCGCTTCAGAAACAACTCGACGCAGTGCAGCAGAAATCCGCCGCGTCCAAAGTGGACGACCTGGTGCAATCGGCGCAGTCGATCAACGGAATCCACCTTGTCACCGCAGCCCTCGAAGGTGTCGACCAGGACGCGCTACGCGCGATGTGCGACCAAATCACCGAGAGACTCCAACCCTCCATAGTCCTCCTCGCCAGCGTCAAGGATGGCAAAGTACTGCTCGTCAGCAAGGCCACTCCCGACGCCGTGACCGGAGGGGCGCACGTCGGCAACCTCGTCCGCGAAGTCGCCAAGTTTACCGGAGGGGGCGGCGGTGGACGACCCGACTTCGCGCAAGCGGGAGGGAAAGAGGTAGGGAAACTGGACGAGGCTATAGGGAAAGTGGCGGAGCATCTAACCGCCCAACTGCGATAGTCGATTCCCCCTAACCAGCACCGCATGAACGCAATACTCCGAAAGCTGCCTGTGTTGGTGTCCTGTGGGCTCATGCTAATGAGTCAGAGGTCCTTAACCTCTCAACCTCTCCAACACCATCCGTCACCGCCGCGCCTCATAGTCTTCTGGATGGACGGTCTGGATTATTATCTGTGGGGGGAGAAACCTGCACGAGATTCCCAAGACCCAATGCCAGGCAATTCGTGGCAGGGACAGAAGGACAGCCCTTTCTCGGAGTACTTCGTTTGGAGCGGCCCGAAAACGAAGCTTCAATACCTGTTGTCTCATGGATCACTGGGACTTCTTAGCACCCGAGAGGGGACTCAAGGCTTCCGTGAGCCACAACTGCACGAAGCCATCAGAACGGGCCGGTACGGTGGGGCATCGTCATTGACCAGATCAGGCCTTGGTCATTGGGGCAGTCAACCGGCCAAAGAAGAGACCTTACCGGTGATTCTGGCAAGACACGGGATACGCGTGGGCTGGTATCTACCCAGGTCGGTCCACACACCTTCGGGAGCGGGGGATCCGCTTGGGACTTTTGAGGTCTACAACCCGGAAAGGCATTACGATATTCTCTCTGTGCATATTCAGTGGCTCATTACACCATACGAACGGAACCGAGGCATGTACCCAGTGGTGAGGGAGTGGAGTTCCGATATACTGCGTCCACACGTGCAGCGAGTACTATCCGAAGTAGACCTCAGATCAACGAGGCTCCTATTTGTCGATACCAGTCCGACACCGCCCAAGAAGGGGATGCGCCGGGTTCTATTGGTTGGTGGAGGATTCCAATCAGGCATATTGACCTCGGCGTCCACACACTGGCCGGGTATCGTCACCAATGTGGACATCGCTCCCACGATTCTGCGAATTCTTGACATCCCCCTCTCCGAAGCCCGCGAGGCTGGCATGATCGGCATGCCAATTGAGACGACCGTCGTTCCACCTATGGGCGGAGACAATCCGCTCGCGTATATTCAACGCCTGGATCGCTGGACGGCCAGCATGCACCCATCGCTTTCGCGAATCTACACTCTATTCGGCATCATTGAGGGACTGCTGGTTTTGACCACGATCGGCGCCTGCGCTGTCACACGTCAGCGCATTCGAAATGTCCATCTTGCGGGGAGGGCATTGCTCACCACCACTCTGTTGCTGCCCTTGGCCATGATTCCGGTTGGGCTGTGGAAATTCACCTCCTCAGGCGTGGGTGGCGAAAGCGAGCTATACCTCTCACTTGCTTTAGCCGCTGCATGTGCCCTCACGACACTGTTCTTACGACAGGCCATCTCCCTCTGGGTGACAGTCGGCACGTTGACTTTGGCGGCGGATCTTGTCCTGCACTTTTCTCGCTTCTCCCCCTTCGCCTTCTCACTCGTGTCCGGCAGCCGGTTCTACGGGATGGGCAACGAGCACATGGCGCTGCTGGTCGCCTGCCTGGTGCTATGGGTCGGCATGAACTCCGATCGGTCAACTCGGACGGACCGCCTGTCTAAAGGTGTTCTGTGCGCCGTGGTTGCCGTCATGCTGGGTAACTCATCCTTCGGCGCGAACTTTGGGGGTGCCCTGACCGCTGCCGCGGCGCTCGGGACGGCATGGGTGGCGATGAGCTCTCCTCGATGGACCTGGCGGCAGACTCTCCTTGTCGTCCTGCTTGTCGCCGTGGTTGCCGGGGTGACCGCGCTTGACTTCACGCGCGCAGCATCCGCTCAGTCCCATATCGGTCGAACTTTCGGCATGTCGCTGCAACGGGTGGATCCGCTCCTCGACACGATGAAACAGAAGCTGGCGATGAACTGGAAGTTTATGCTGGCGACACCGGTGAGTCTGCTGGAGATTGTGCTGATGGTGTTTCTGGCGAAGTGCATCTACCGTCCGTATCCTTCCATACAAAAGCTGTTCGACTCACGCCCGCGTCTCCACCGCACACTCTACGGCGCGCCGGTCGGGATGCTCGTCGGTTTTCTGGCGTACGTTTCCGGCATCGTCGTTCTGGTGTTGATGCTGGTCGTGTATGTGCCGGCGATTCTCGGGCTGTTGATTGAAC
>JACQGJ010000558.1 GCA_016199605.1 Armatimonadota bacterium
CGTTTCCAGAACGAGGACAACTTCCATCGGACTGTAAGCCCTCGCAGCGTTGGCAAGAGCCTGGTCCCTGTCGAGCCGGTGGGGACAGTAAAAGCGAATATCCTCCCGTGGCACTCCTTCGTAGAACTCCGTCAGCGCCTCTCCATCTTCGGGTGATAAGAGACGGAGGGTTGCCGGGTCGCCGTTCTTCAGCCGGAGGTCCTTCGCCGGGAACCGTTCTATGTCCGTGGGTTTCATGTGCGGTTTCCCCTTGACACGCATTGCGCTACCCCGTAACATCCAGATTGCCGGGACGCATTATACTATACTACACAGTTGCGTTCCTTCCTCCCGGCGGAGAGGTGATTTGTGGAGCTTCTTCCCAACATCCATCAGATTCGCTGTCCCTATGCTAACCGCAACGTCTTCGTTTATCTGCTCACCGGCGAGAGGACCATGCTTATCGACACGGCCCTCTCAGACTCACCGGAAGGGAGTATCCTCCCCTACATGGCGGACATCAACCTTCCCCCGGACAATCTCGATTACATTCTGATCTCTCACCCCGACACCGATCATCAGGGCGGCAATGATCCACTCCGTGAAAAGTGCAGCAAGGCGCTTTTCATGGCCCACACTCTCGATGCGCCGTTGATCGAAGCGACTGATGTCCTCCTCGACAGAAGGCAGGACTACAGCGACTACGGAATCCCGATGACTCCCAAAGCTCGTGATCGTGTGCGATCACTGTGCCATGCAACGACTTCGATGGACGTGACCCTTCAAGGGGGTGAGAGGTTCCGCCTGAGCGAAGGCTGGACGGTAGAGGTCCTGCACACTCCGGGTCATTCGTTGGGGCATTTGATCGTCTACGATCGGAAGCACCGCGTGGCGTTGATCCAGGATGCGGCCCTGGGAAGCATGGTGCCGGAGGTCGAGGGGAAGGCGGAGCTGCCGCCGACCTATCGTTACATCGACACCTACCTGCAAACACTGCACCAATTGTCGAGTCTTCCCATCGACACGCTGCTCACCGCCCATTTTCCCGTGATGCGAGGAGCGGAGGTCCAGAACTTCCTGAGTCTCAGCCGGGCGTATTGCTTGAATGCGGAACGGCTGGTTTGCGAGGCGGTGTTGGATTCTTCGGAGGCGCCGGGTCTGCCCGAGCTTATCACCCAGTTGAGCGACTCCCTGGGTGACTGGCCCAAGAGACGGCGACCAATGTTGGCGTGGAGCTTTCTCGGTCATCTGGAAAGGCTGGAAGCGCACCAGGCCGTTCGCCGAATCGAGGGAGACCCGTACGTGCGTTGGACCAAACGATGAAGAGAGTCCTCCTGCTGCTGACGGTCTCTATGCTGCTTTTCGGCGTTGTGCCATACCTCACGGCCTTCATCGTCGTGGCCCATCCGTTTTCACTGCACTACTCCCGGCAGAATCCGAGCGCCTACTCGCTGCCCTATCAAGACGTAACGTTCCCTGCCAACGCTGACAAGCTAACACTTTCCGGCTGGTTCATTCCAGCAACACCAACAAAGGGCACGATCATCCTGTGTCACGGCGTCTTTGCCGACCGGACGGATCTTTCAGACTTTGCCCCTCCGTTGGTGAAGGCGGGTTACAGCGTCCTCGCCTTCGACTTTCGGCAGCGAGGGAAAAGCGGCAGGAGTAAGAACACCATCGGGAAGGACGAGGTCAACGATCTGCTGGGCGCCGTTGAGTATGTCAAACAGCGCAAGGATGTCTCAGGGAAGCCAATCGGCGTGATGGGAGTCTCGATGGGAGCCTCCATCGCCATTATGACCGCAGCGCGGTGCAAAGACCTGCGCGCGGTCGTAGCCGACAGCGGATACGCCCGGATGGATCATGCAATCGACCAGCATCTCTGGATCTTCTTCGGCCCTCTCAAGCCGCTTCTGACGCGCCTCACCTTCTGGCATGGCAGGCGGATGCTGGGCTTCGACCCGAAAACAGTTTCCCCGGCGAGTCAGATCGCGCAGATATCTCCTCGTCCGATCCTTCTGATTCACAGCAAACGCGACTTCATGATTCGATCGTCGGAGTCTCAGGCTCTCTACCAAGCGGCGAAGGAGCCAAAGGAACTATGGATAACTCCCCGAGGGCGGCATACGAAAAGCCGGTTTGTGTATCCGCAGGAATACCGGAAGAAGGTGGTGGGGTTCTTCGCGAAGGCGCTCTCCTCGCGGGGCGACTATCCCGGCGAGACGCGAAGGCCGTAGCGTAACACCGCGGTCCCTTCCCGCACTTCCTGGATGGCTTTCGATTTCACGGGGGCAACAGACCATGTTTGCGCAGCAACGCATGGTCTTCGAGCACGAGGCTCGATTCCCCGTGCGCCACCACACGTCCCTCGTCCAAGATGACACATCGGTCACACAGTGCAGCGGCGAGGTCGAGGTGATGAGTGGCGATGAGTCGGGTAACAGGAAGGGACTGGAGCAAAGTGAAGATCTCGCCCTTACCCCGAGGATCGAGTCCGCTGGTCGGTTCATCGAGAGCCAGGACTTCGCAGTCCATCACCAACACCGTGGCAAGGGCAACTCGCTTCTTCTCACCAAGGCTCAACCCGTGGGTTGGCCGCTCTTCAAAGCCGACCAACCCGACGGATTCCAGCGCCCGATGACACCGTTCCAGAACCTCACCTTGCTCAAGACCGGCGTTCATCGGTCCGAAAGCCACGTCCTCAAGAACCGTCGGCATGAAGAGTTGATCCTCCGGATTCTGAAAGGCGAGCCCGACCTTCTGCCTAAGAACGTGGAAGTTTCCTTTTCGCACCGGTAAACCACAGACCTCGATCTCGCCCCGCCCCTGCAGTAATCCATTGAGATGAAGCAGAACTGTGGATTTCCCTGCGCCGTTGGGACCGAGGAGAGCCACTGATTCGTGGCGTTGAACGTCGAGGGAGAGACCCCTCAAAGCCTCTCTGCCGTCGGGATAGGTGTAGTGAAGATCTCTGAGGTGGATGATGGAGCTCAAGCCATCAACCCTCCCCGGCAAGAGGGAAGTGTTGATTGTTCACGGCCGGCGGTTGAGGCGCGGTAGCGCAATTCGCGGCGCGCAAGGTGACGGTTGGCATCCTGCCATTGAAGTTCCTGGACAGCATGGCAGCGTGCGTACGCTCGGAACGTCGATAGGTTCGACCGATCAAGCACCCCACCATGGCTCCAATGAAACGCGCTTGCCTCAGATCGCGTCTCCGCCCTGAACGCGACAAGTAGGCCCAGTGCATGGTCTGGGCTTCGTCCTGAAGCACGAACAGAAACCGCACCATGAAGAACATCAGGGATACCATCAACGACGGCACACGCAGCCCTCGCAAGGCGGTTATCAATTCGGGTAACGGCGTCGTCGCCGTCAGCAACACCGCAACGAGGACACACAGGAGGCACTTCGCTGCAATCAGGAGGGGAAACTCATACCCACCACGACCGGCGCCGCTGAGAGCCGAAAGGAGCACAAACGGCAGCAAGGGAAGCAGACGCGTTGCGATCAAACGGAGCGGGACTCGGACTGAAATCAACAGAAGGAACACGGGGACAGCCAGTACCCCTGTTGCTGCCGGTCGGTTGACGGGAAGTCCGACGATCACCAGGTTAAGGGTCAGCGCGCCCACCACCTTCCAGCGCGCATCGGAGCGGTGCAGCCACGCTCCCAGTGCGAGCAATATCACAGCCACCGCCGCCATCCCGACCAACGCAACCAGAATCGAGACAGGGGTTGATCCGGTGACTCCCGGCAGAGAGTAATCGGGGAGCAAAGCCCTGATAGGAACCGTCATCGAGGCTCGGATCCCAAGATGATGGACAACTCGTTCCAGGCCGTCAGGCAAGGAGGAGCCAAATGGAATGAGAGCTGCTGCGAGGAGCATTAGTATCCCCGCAGCCACGGAGGGCCTTCTGACAGGCGATTTACCCACCAACCGTTGCTCCGTCCTGCTCACCGCCACTGGCTGCATCGCTCGGACTCGCAGAGTCCGCGTCTTCTGCAGGAAGGTTAGGGCCGCCACGGTGATGGCCGCCTCGCCAAGTCCGACGATGGCATGAACGCCCACCATCAGGGGCAGGACGGTCGTGAGGCTTACCGTGCCTGACAGGGCCATCTCCAGGGCCGTGAGCGACGCTGCAACCACCACGGCCAGCCACGCGGCAAGGGGAACTCCCAGGGGGAAGTGGATCTGCCGGCTCAGTCGACGATCGAGCGCCGCGCCCAGCCCTCCAAGCAGGCAACCCACGATTCCCATATTGAAGAGGTTCGCTCCCAGGGCCGTGTAACCCCCATCACCGAACAGAACCGCCTGGACGAGGAAGACTGTTGTCATGACGAGTATCGCCGGACCGACGCCGAGCAGAGTCGCAATGAGAACGCTCCCAATAAGATGGCCCGAAGTTCCGCCACCGATGGGGAAATTGAGCATCTGTGCGGCGAAGACCAGAGCTGCCATCATGCCTAACAGAGGGGTTTCTTGTTCCTCGAGGCGCGGAGCAGTCCTCTTCAGAGCGACGACGACCGTGCCCGCGGACACGGCGTCGAGAGTAGCCCAGACGCCAGTGCTCAGATAGCCATCAGGAATGTGCATTCACAGACTCCGTGTGAATAAGCTGAGAATCGTGCTACGCATGGTTGTGAAAAATCGACGTGGCGACATGGAGGAGACAGGAGGGTTACGACAACCTCCGTCCAGTCGTCGTGCAAACAAGTTTCCCATGTTTGACGCCTCGGGTGCTGATAAGACGCTCCGAAATCGTGCGAACGTTCTTGCTGCTGCCTCGAATGACGATGACCTCCAGGCAGTTATGCTCGTCGAGGTGAACATGGGTCGCGCACGTGATGGCGTCATGATATTTGTGTTGCAGGTCGTTCAAGGTGTGGTCGAGTTCCCGCTGGTGGTGGTTGTAGACAAGGGTGACAGTCCCAACCACCTCCGCCTCCTCGTCCTGCCATTCGTCCTCAACGAGGTAGTTCCGAACGATATCGCGAACCGCCTCCGACCGCGTGCGATATCCGGCCTTCTTGATGCGCCCGTCGAAAGACTTCAACAAACTGGCGTCCATGGAAACGCCGAACCGTTCTACCGTTGGCATGGCATCAACTCCGTAACACGATTGACGAAATCATAACACGATTAACGCGGAACGATCAAGCAAGGAGAATGAGTATGCCCCCCTTCCCTTCCAGCCTCAGCTTGGATAAAATGTCCCCGCATTCGAAATCCCTTACACTTCCTGGGAGGTAACAGATGGCAAAGAAGCGAATCCGTTTGGGAATCATTGGCTGTGGCGGAAATATGCGGGCGGCGCACGTGCCGCGAATCAAATCAGACGGCAAAGTGGACCTCGTCGCGATCGTCGACGCGGTGGAGAGTCAGGCGCAATTGCTCCGGGAGGCGTGGGGCAGCGAAGTCCCCTATTTTGCCGACTACAAGCGCATGATCCGAGAGGTGAAGCTCGATGCGGTCTGTATCAGTACTCCACACTCGCAGCATTACGAGCAAGCCAAATTCGCGTTGGAGCATGACCTCCATGTTCTGATTGAGAAGCCGCTGACCCCTTCCTCGAAACAGGCGAAGCATCTTCTCGACCTTGCGGAGAAGCGCGACTGGTTGTTGGTCGTCAGCTACCAGCGGAACTTTGTTCCTGCGTATGTGTGCGTTCGCGAGTTGCTTCGCAAAGGCGTCTTGGGAGAACTCCGCGGAGTGATCTCTTACGTGACCCAGAACTGGAGCGCGGTGGGCGGGTGGCGGCTCGACCCCGAGCAATCGGGCGGCGGGATGTTCATGGACACCGGTAGCCACCTCGTGACCTCGACGCTGTGGATGACCGGTCTCGAGCCGGTGGAGGTCTCGGCGTTCATGGACAACGCGGGCAAACCAGTGGACATCAACGCGGTGGTAAACGTTCGTTTCAAGAACGGAGCCGTCGGGACCCTCAACACGATTGGCAACGCCAGTCGTCATGACGAACGGATCGCCATTCACGGGAGTGAAGGGTGTATCGTGTTCCACCAACACCAGTGGCGACTCCAGCCCGTGTTGCTCAACAACGAGCCACTCGCAGTCCCACCGAGCATCAAAGAAAACAGCCCTGACCAGGCTTTCTTCGACTGGATCCGCAACGGCGGGAGAGGTTATGGGCTACCCCAATTCGCTGTGCAAGTCGCCAAGCTATCCGAAGCGGCCTACCAGTCAGTGAAGGAGAAGCGTCCAGTGATAGTGGCGCGATAAGTCGATTACGGGTGTTGAACTGTTGGCATTGGCTTGTGGATTTCCGGTGCAAGGTAGACCCTTTTCCGGTAGATCCGGATTCCCGGATTCGGGTATAGCCAGTCGTGAGGAACGAACCTGGGGGCAAACAAAACAGCGGCCTGTTTGCTCTTGAAGGTCTGCACCAGGTCGTAGTCCTGTGACAGTTGGCGGAGGAACTCCAGCGGCTCACGTAGATTCAGCCGGACTTCATCCCGGGTCTCAAACTCGCTGGTCACAAAGTAATCCGGGGGCGCCTCCCCCAGTTTTTCTTTGTCCCAGCCGGTAATCACAATCTTGTGGGGAGCAGTCGCGTTCCATTCCTCAAACTGCCGCTGACTCTTCATGCCTCCGTTGAAGGGACAGATCGGAGGTGTATAGAACCAGGGGACGTTTATCAGTCCGACAGAAGCGCCCTGATGTAGTCGTGGCTTTAGCCACGCTGCAGCCGCGTCGCGAGGGTCGAGGTTTGTGAATTGGGAAGAAGCATACCATCCCATGAGAACCATGGCAGCAGCAATCACCAGTGGCGCTGCCAAAGATGGGTAGATACAGGCAATTGGTTTCTTCCGAGCGCTATTCGCATCCCGCTCGAAAGCTGCTGAAAAGGAATCTGCAAGGAGCACTACTACGCAGGGCAGTACGGGAAGCAAGTACCGAAGGAACGTGATCTTAGCAAAACCGAAGAGGAACAAAGGCAACAGTGACCAGATGACGATGAGACAACGCCGGGAGTCCACTTGACGGTTACGGAAGGGCAACCCCCACACGTATCCAATTGCCAACACGAGCGAAGGAACTCCGACCGCGTAAGGCAAGTTCTGGCTCAAATGATACCACCACCCATTCCCCGTCCCCTGGAAGATCAATCCACTCCCTGTCTGGCTGTGATGAAGCTCGAAGAGGAAGTCGCGATTGAACTCAGCGAACGCCAGGATTGCATACGGGCAACCAAATAGGAAGCCCATAGCGCTTCCCACGCATGCAGAGATGGTCAGCAGAAGAAACCGTCGACGATTGAGCCGGTATGGTCGGAACAGCATGAGCGCATTGCGTAGAGTATTCCCGATGGAGAATTGGTCTACGCGACCCGCTTCCACTGGCGCCTCCCCCACCGCTTCATGGCTTTCGAAGCTCTCGCTCCAACAATGTGTAAGGAGCAGTGCTGTTAGCAGAAAGGCACTGTACTTCGTCGCTGTCGCCAACCCCACAACAACCCCGCTCCAGAAGACAAACTTAGGACCACCTTTCCTATCGCCATTCTCACTGTGTGTGATCAGAAGTAAGGCCAACGTCACACAGAAAGTCAGCGTCACATCCACGGTCGCATAGTGCGAGTTGGCGACGTGGCCAGGGACGACGGCCATCAGGAAGGCAGCGAGGAGGGCGCCGGACTGATTGGTGATGCGTCGCGCGAGAAAGTAGACCAGCAGAATCGTCGCGACGCCAAAGGCGACGGTCACGCTGCGACCGACCAGGTGGAGTTGCGCGAGTTGCTCGTAAGCTGGCGTGTGCGGTCCTACCGTCACCAACCCGAGGCCCATCGCAATCAGCCAGGCAATGTAAACAAGGTAGGTGTAGACCGTGCCGTAGTTGAAGAAGTGAGGATTGAGCTGGCCGGAGAAGATGTCGAGTTGCAGAACCGAGCCGAGGATGGGAATCTCGTCAGGGTGATAAGAATAAAGGTGGCTTGCGTTGGGCAGTCCCCAGCGGAGACCCACCACGCGGAGGCAAAACCCCAAGGCGCTTATCAGAAGAAGCGGCAGAGCGGGGGAGCGGGCGAATGGGAGCAGCGAAGTGGTTCGACGTGCGGGACCTTCCCTTTCCGCATTCTCCCTTTCTCCCATGCCCGATCTCATCCTTCCCGGATCGCCGCTCCCAGTTTCTCGCGGAGGGCGTCTTTGATGTGAGCAAGACAGCCGTCGACTTCCTCATCGGTCAGTGTCCGGTCGGGAGAACGGAAATTGAGGGAGTACGCCAGACTGCGCTTCCCCACCTCGATGTTGTTTCCCTGATAGACATCGAACAGGGTCACCGACTCAACGAGGTCTCCGCCTGTTTCCCGGATGAGGTCCCCGATGATCTCTGCCGCGACCTCCACCCGAAGAATCATGGATATGTCTCTGTCGATCGCCGGATATCGCAGCAGGGACTGGTAACGATGGGTCAGGCAGGCCGTCGCGCTGAGGGCGTCGAGATTCAAGGTTGCGAGGTATGCACGGCCGGCGAGATCAAAGGTGTCGGCAACCATCGGATGAATCTCTCCCAGGATGGCCACGGGGATTCCGTCGGCGATCACCTCGGCCCTTCGTCCGGGGTGAAGCGACTTTGCAGAGCCGCGCTCTTCGTTCCCTTCCGCAACTGGCCTGTACCCAATCTCCTTCACGCCGAAATCCTCCAGCAGATGAGTGAGGATTCCTTTCAGCGCATAGAAATCGGCTTGCACCGTGGTGCGGTCAAGGCCCCAACTCCCCGACCAGTTGCTTCCCATGGCGGCGACCGCAAGCATGTTGCGCTCTTCTGGCAGCTTGTCGTCACCCTTCGGGAGATAGATCTTTCCGATCTCAAAAATGTGCACATCCGCATTCCCAACCTTTGCGTTGTTGGACAGGACTTCCACAATCCCTGGGATCATGGAGGTCCGCAACAGGGTATAGTCCTCCGTCAGTGGGTTGCGGAGTTGAAGAGCGGCTGCTCCGTTGCCGACTCCAGCGCTTTCCATCGCCGCGGGCCGGGTGAGGCTGAAAGTCCACACTTCCTGCAGACCACAACGCACCATCAGCTCGCGGGCGCGCCGCTCCAGCCGCTTGCGCGGTCCCTCGCCAGCCTGGTGAGAAACACCTGACGGAATCGTGGTCGGGATGTTGTCATAGCCGAAAAGTCGGGCGACCTCTTCAACCAAGTCGGTCTCTATGAGAATGTCGTTCCGGGTCGTCGGGACCACGCACTCAATGGGGTCCTCGCCGGAGACAGCAAACTCAAGACTGCGAAGCATCTCCTGCACGTCCTTCGAGGCGATGTTTGTCCCGAGCCGATCATTGACGAAGGACGGGCGCAAAAAAAGCTTCACCGGCTTGATCTCCTTCGGGTATATATCGATCACACCCGGAAGGACTGAGCCGCCCGACACTTCGGACATTAGCTGCGCTGCCCGATTCGCCGTCCTCACCGGCCCGGAGGGATCAACCCAGCGCTCGAAACGATAGGACGCTTCGGTCGACATGCCAATCTTGGTGCGCGTGCGGCGAACGCTGGTCGGGTTGAAGTGAGCGGACTCGAGGAGGATATCAACCGTCTGATCGGTGACTTCGGTTGCCAGACCCCCCATAACCCCGGCGATCGCGACTGGACGTTCTGCATCGGCGATGACAAGCATTTCTTCGGCCAGGTCTCTCTCAAGACCGTCAATCGTGATGAGGGTCTCCCCCGCCCTTGCCCGGCGAACGACGATTTTCTCTCCCTGCAACGTCGCGAAGTCGAAGGCGTGCAGAGGCTGCCCCAGTTCAAGCAGCACATAGTTGGTCACGTCGACGATGTTATTGATTGGACGAAGACCACCGGCTTCGAGACGTGCCTTCAGCCAATCGGGAGACTCGGCAACTCTGACACCCGTAATGAGTCGCGCGGCATATCTCGGACACAGGTCGGGATCGAGAATCTCTACGGAAGCACGCTCCGTCACACTGCCCGGGCCCCATTCCTCGGGGACTTCGCACGAGGGGTACTTCAACTCCTGTCCCGTCAACGCAGCGACTTCCCGGGCCACACCCACGATCGAAAGGCAGTCTCCACGATTGGAGGTCACCTCGAGAACGAGAACCGCGTCGTCCCCCTCCCCGCGGATTTCCTCGACGCCCAGCCCCCCCATGTTGAGCAGGTGCGCCAACTCTTCAACGGTCTCGTCGATCTTCACGTATTCCTTCAACCAATTGACCGGTACTCTCATCTGAACTGCCTCAGAAATCTCAAATCGTTTTCGTAGAACAGGCGAATATCGTCGATCCCGAACTTCAGCATAGCGAGGCGCTCGACGCCCATGCCGAAGGCAAAACCTGAGTATTTCTCCGAATCGTATCCCACGTTCTCAAGCACTTTCGGATGCACCATTCCTGATCCGAGCACCTCAATCCACCCCGACCCTTTACACACCCCGCAACCTTTCTGATCGCAGAGGAAGCAACTGATGTCGACCTCGGCGCTGGGCTCCGTGAAGGGAAAGTAATGCGGGCGGAAGGTCGTGCGAACCCTTTCCCCAAACATTCGCTTCGCAAAAACATCCAGCGTTCCCTTCAGGTCCGCAAAGGTTACATGCTCGTCCACCAGCAAGCCCTCCACTTGGTGAAACGTGTGGCAATGGGTCCGGTCCACTGCGTCGCGCCGGTAGACTCGGCCGGGAGCGATGATGCGGACCGGCGGCTGACGTTGCTCCATGGTCCGTATCTGGACAGCGGATGTTTCGGTGCGAAGGAGCACGTCGTCGGTGATGTAAAAGGAGGCGTGATCGTCCCGCGCCGGATGGTCTGGAGGGATATTCAACGCGACGAAGTTGTACCAGTCGGTTTCGACCTCGGGGCCTTCGACAATCTCAAACCCCAGGCCAGTGAAGATGTCGCAGATTTCGTCGAGAACGATGGTCAGGGGATGTCGATTTCCGACGTTGAGCGCACGTCCCGGGAGAGTCACATCGATCCGCTCCGCGTCGAACGACGATTCACTTTCGCGAGCAGACACCCTCTCGGTCTGCTCTGCCAGCAGTTGCTCGATCAACTCCCGCGTTTCGTTGGCGATCTTTCCGACAATTGGCCGCTCTTCCGGGGTCACGTTTCCCATGCCGCGCAGAATCTGCGTCAACGGCCCCTTCTTCCCCAGGAAGTGTCGCCTCAGTTCCTCGATGTCTGCCGAGTTGTTGGCTGCAGGGACAGCATCCCGTGCTTCCGCCTGCAGTTCGAGTAGTTTCTGTGTCAAGTGAAGTGCCCCTCATCAGATTTCAGAGGTGGTCGATGGTGCTGGTGTCAATCCTGGCCAGAGCCAGCCTTCAGCATGGTCCGCCGATGGATTTCCCAACACACCACCGCGCACGCCGCCGCGACATTCAGCGACTCCGTGCGCGGGGACGTCGGTATGGATATGGTCATGTCCAAGTGCTGAGCAATCTCCGGGCTGATCCCGTGGGTCTCATGACCGAGGACCAAAGCAAGGCGATCTGCGAACGTCGCCTCAGTTAAGACGACGCCACCCAAGGGTGAAGTGCCTGCCACCTGGAACCCCTGTCCCTCCAGCTTCATGATCAGGGCAGCGGGAGTCGTCTGGAAGACGGGCAGATGGAACAGGCTTCCCGCGCTGGCTCGAACGCATTTGGGATTGAAAGGGTCGACGCAATCCTCCGTCAGCAGCACCGCCTCCGCCTCAAAGGCATCCGCCGTTCTCAGAATAGCGCCAAGGTTGCCCGGATCGGACACACCATCCGTCAAGATCACTAAAGAACGCTCCGAGGGTTGCCAGTCCTCGAATTGAGTCTGGGGCATCCTGGCCACCGCGACACAGCCCTGTGATTGCTCAACCTCAGTGAGGCATCGCAGGACCTCCTGCGAGACCGGTTGCAGGAATCCGTACCCCCTCAACCGTTGACTCGAGTCGCCTGCTGGCTCCTGCCTCCAGAGGGTTCCGGCGTCAAAGGCCCGAGGATCGTAGAAGAGGCTCTCAACCTCCCAGCCGCTCTTCAGCAGCTCTGATATCGCCCGGGGTCCTTCAACCAAAAAAGCCCGATGTCGTTCTCTGAATTTTCTTTCGAGGAGCGACCGGGCTTTCTTAATCTGGAGGTTCTGCCGACTGGTGATGACGGGCTTGGATTCGTCCACATTGAGTCTCGAAGACTGTGGTGAGATCGGATTCGAGCACGAGGCTACGCCAGGCTGGCCGCCGCTGTCTCCGCCAACTTCGCAAAAGCGCCCTCGTCGCGCACCGCGAGATCGGCGAGGACTTTGCGATCTATTTCCACTCCGGCCTTAGCCAGACCGTCGATAAAACGACTGTAGGAAAGACCATTCAGTCGGGCCGCCGCGTTGATCCGGATGATCCAAAGACGACGGAACTCACGCTTCCTGTTGCGCCGGTCTCGATAAGCATACTGGCCCGCCCGAATGACGGATTCTTTTGCTGTTTTGAAAAGTCTGTGTTTCCCGCCGTAATATCCCTTTGCGGCGTCCAGGATCTTGCTGTGCCGCTTGTGGACCATTACGCCGCGTTTAACTCGTGCCATGGTCTTGTTCCTTCTCCAGTGAATTCAACAACAGTTGATACAGATCAAAACTACAAGGCGCTGGGGATGAGCCTCTTTGCGGCCCGCGTATCGCCTTTGGAGAGCTCGTGCTCCACTGTGAGGGCGCGTTTGCGCTTGGTGGACTTCTTAGTCAGGAGGTGGCTCTTGAAGGCTTTCCGGGCCATGATCTTGCCGGTTCCCGTAACCTTCAAACGTTTTGCTGCCGCGCGTTTGGTTTTCATCTTCGTCTTCGTCACAATCGTCACTCCGCTTTCTTGTCATGACCGCTTTTGGGGGCGATCACCATGTTCATGAACTTGCCAATCATGGAGGGTCTCATCTCGACCTGACCAACTGTCTCCAATTCCTTGGCCATGTTCTCCAACTGTTTGAGTCCGATGTCTGGATGAGCCATCTCACGACCTCGGAACTGACACGATATCTTTACTTTGTGTCCCTGTTTCAAGAACCGTTCCGCCATGTGGACTTTGGTTTCGAAGTCGTGATCGTCGGTGCGAGGGCGGACACGGATTCCCTTGATATCGGAGGAGGCATGCGACTTGCGCGCGGCCTCCTTTTCGCGTCTGGCCCGTTCGTACTTATACTTCCCGTAATCCATGATCTTGCACACGGGGGGGGAAGCATTCGGGGAAACCTCAATCAAATCCAATCCATGTTCCTGAGCGCGAGTGATTGCTTCCCGGATGGGTATGACTCCAACCTGCTGACCCTCTGCATCGATCACGCGTACTTCGGGAGAGCGAATCCGCTCATTCACCCTCAAAAACTTATCTATAGGTCCTCACCCCCAGGGGATTCCCACGGCCGCTTCCTTCTTGGTGTGGCTCATGGGAAGCA
>JACQGJ010000569.1 GCA_016199605.1 Armatimonadota bacterium
TGTTTCCTTCACGACCTCATGCAGGAGTCGCGTTCCATCGATCTCAACCGCAAAGCCCGCACCATCGATTGGGTGCTCCGGCTCATTCAGCTTGATACCGTCGCTCAACGCGAGGTGAGTGGAGAACATGAGTCTCTCGTCCTGTCCGACCTTCGGCAACTCCACCTCATAGTCAAGCGTCGCATCTTCCTCGTTGACCGGGTGCAGGAAAATGGATCGGCGAATGACGCCGCCCGCGCGACCGGATTCCCGAACCGAGCCATCCATAGCGTTGTGAACGTTCGACTTATCGAACTTGCTGACACCATCCCACACGGGAACTGCGGAAGACACTCCTTCAGCCATCGCGGTCACCACCCTCCCTCCGAGGATTTGGATTACTATAATCTGCAAGAGAATACCAAGACCAAGTCGTTGCATTAAGGACCTCCATTGTTCGTCAGTACACTTCTACTTCACTCACCCACAGGATGTCCGGTCTTCCAGTGGGTCCCCCTCCGACCGGCTGTCGAATCCGCAGGCAGCGGGTTTCCAGCGCGGCGAACCGGAGGGCGGTCTTTGCGCCGGAATTGTCGCGGTTGATCTCGCTGACATTGACCGGCGACCAGATGGCCCCCTGCTTCACCTCCAGCAACACCTTCTGCGAGTCGTAGTAGGAACCGCTGTCGAAAGCCCAGTGGATCACGACGCCGCTGATCCGTTGCACTGCGGGGAAGTCGAGTTGGATCCAGTGCTCCGTCGCCCCCTCTTCCGAAGCCCATGCAACCGACGCCCAATCATCGGTCTTCGGGTTGATCCTGCCGTCAGTGAGCGGGGTTGGATTGTAACCCTCGTAGCTGCTGTCCACTGTCACCTTCGTGCCCGCGGGTACGCGAGCCGTAACCGCGGCAGCCTGGGGTTGAACAACCTGTTTCGGTTTGGGCTGCTCCAGCGGAAAAGCCGGCGTGAGTCTTTGCGGTTGCAGCTCATCTCGAGGTTTCCCGACACCAATGCAGTGCGCCAGGTCCAGCAGCTCCCGCACGTCGCGCAAATCACGAGCGGCGCGCTCCGCATCGGGACTGAGCTTATTGTCGCCCATGTTCGAGAGAACGATGGCGGCGGTCTGTCCAAGCCTGCCGATTGCCGTAGGATTGAGAGGTCGGGCGGTTTTGAGCGGGGCGATCATGGCGAGGATTACGTCCAGCGTCTTCCCCGCCTCGATGGCGAAAGGGTCTTCGAGAGGCGCCACGCCTCGTTCGAAGCCGCCGTTCTGCAACAGGTTCTTCTCCGGTTCTGAGGCAGTGGCGAGGGAGACATCGTCAAACCAGACCGTCCCCGTGTGACCGCGGAACATGCAGTAGAACTGAATCTGTGCGATGGTGGCTGTCGGGTGGATGTGAATCTCGCCTCCCTGCCAGTCGTGCGTGCCAGGCTCGAATTGGATCGTGTTGCCGTAGAGCTTTTCGCCGTTGTGATAGTAGCAGTCCACGTAGATGCTGTAACCCGCGTCCTTGCCGCCCGACACGTCCCTCGACTTCGAGAAGGCTTTCACGATCAGGTCTTCAGGCTTTGTCTGATTGAGACCGATGGACTGGTTCGCCCCCGCGGACTTGCCCGCATTCGCAAGTGTGGCTCGCAGACAGGCATGGCCGCTGTGTGCAACCTGTGTGTCATTCTCTCCACCTTCCATGTAGCCGCCCCAGGCGCCAAGGCCCGAGGGCGAGATGAGAGTCTTCACATATCGCTGTCGCGCCTCAATGAGACGGGTCGCTCGGTCGAGGCAGCGGTGGATCTGCGCCGCCTTCGTGCCGACGGCGATGACGCTGATCTCTCCCGGGGGCACATTGACACTGACTTTTCCGCCCGTGAGTTTCGAGGCCTGACCGGTCAACAAATCTACGGCTACCGCATTGGGGCCCGACGCGCACCGGACCTCTTTCGACACCTGCAAGGAAACGTCGGGGCCACCTTCAGCGTCGGTGGAGCGGCGGATCGTGTAGTAGACGAGGTCGGAGGTCGTGCCTTCACGTCCGCCGCCGAAGCGCTCCAGCTTTGCGCCGGGCGAACTCTCGAACTCCGCGAGTTCGCCAGAGTTCGAGGTTGACGTGGCGGCGTATAGCACGGGTTCCCATCCCGCACGGCCCAGTTCCGCGCAGAGAGGCATGTAACGCCGGAACAGTCCGCGGTCGCGGTCGAACCATTCGGGATGCTCCCAGTAACTCGACCCCGCGTTGGCGCCGCTGGGGGAGATGTCGAAGAAGCCGGGCAGGTGCCCGAAAGCGACGAGACTCCGCATATACGATTCGATCTTCTCCGGCGGATGTTGGCGATAGTCGGTCTTCAGCAACGTGCAGAACGGCTTGTGATAGCAGTAGGCGCGGGCGCGGTGGCACTCGGCGTCGGAGTTGATCCACCCGCCTTCTGCGCCGAGAACGTCAATGTAGGGGAACGAGAATGAGAACGAGCTCATCGAGGAGTCGTTCAGCATCGTCAGCTTCTGCTGCGGATGAATCGCCTCGGCGATCTTCTCCGCCCATTCGAGCGACGAGAAGAAATTGTAGGCGACCGGGCGCTTCAACCGGGCGTCCCACAGCAGCGGGTGCTTCGTGATTTTGAAGTGCTCCCGCGAGTAGTCGAGTCCGACAGCGATGCCATCGTAATAGCAGCCATCAATCCCGGTTGGGGTCTTATTCTCGGTCACTCGCTTCACCAGATTGTCTGCCATGAACTTCCCGTAGGGCAGGTCGGGATGGACGCACCCTTGGGCGAAGAGGTGGCCGTAGGTGCTCTCCGGGCGGAGGTTGATCCTGCCGTCGGGGAGTTGGATGCCGGTGATGTTCCAGATGTTCTCCAGACCCGTGTGGAGCTTCACCGACTGGTTCACTGCTGCGAGTTGCTGTTCGTAGGGCGGAAGCGGCTGCCCTCGCTGATAGCCAGGAATGTTCGCGAACTCCCCGGCACAATGGAAGTAGGTGAAGCTGGACACACCCAGCGTGTCTTCAATCGGCGGCTCCGGTGCGCCTTCCTGGTAGCCGAAGCCGAACTCGTCTACGTTGGGAATCAGGCTAAGACGCTGGAAGGGCATCCAGCCCCCGAAGTCGGGAACGCGCGACCTGAAGTCCTCCGGCCACAGCTCATACAACTCTGCCAACGCGCCGCGAAATCCGTGCGCCGCGTCCACGGGAAAGAGCACGAGCGATAAGTCGGCGTGCCCCGGCTTCTTCGCGTCCTGACTCAGAGCGAAATCGAAGGCACAGTAGAAGACTCCCCGGCTTCCATCAAACCCAAATCGAAACAGCCCGGCCGCGCGCGGAGGTTTCGCAAGACCGATGCCGCTCTTTCCTGTCACTGCTGCAACGGGATACCAGGAGTAACTGCCGAAGTCGCTCACGTTCGCGGCGTTGTCGAACTCGGGCAGACCGGGCAACTCACGCAACCTCGCGAGGCTGGCGTATTGCTTGCCCGGCTCCACCGGTCGCGCGCCGTCCGGGTCGTCCCACCACGTCCATCCGGTCGTCCCGAGCGGCACGGCGAACTCGAGTGTGATTCCACGATCCACCTTCCGCTGATCGTCCACCGCGATGTTCAAGGCGAGCGTGTGTCGCTGACCGGCGCGGACCTCGCAGGCCACTCCGAGTCCCAGCTCCGGGCAGTCGTAGCTCAGCGTCGCGCCCGCCTGCGTTCGTTCCACCCGCCCCTTGAGCGGGAAGGGTCCCTTCCGCTCACCGACGTCATAGACCGACAGACCTGCCGTCTGTCCGGTAGAGAGTAGCTCGCGTCCGCCAACGTTGAGAGACGAGAGTCGAGAGTCGTCGTTGAGCACGACGCTGAGGGCTTTATCCCCGAGCTTCACCGGGGCGCCGTGACTCGTCGCACAAAACAGGACGCACAGCAGAAGGAGCAGCTTCATGAGGGTCGTTTCCTTTCACCGATCTTGTGTCGTCACCGGATTCTGTTTCTCCGTGGCGCGGTTCTTTCCTCTTGTCAGGAGTCAACCGGGCGTGTTGTAATGCTGCCTGAGAGGCCAACGACAGGAAGGCAGTAGACTCATGCAAAGAACTCCGAACCCGTTTCTCATTGTGTGCTCAGCCGTTCTCATCAGGGCAAGCTACGCCCATGCCAAACAGGAGGTCAACCGAATGACAATAGTTCCCTCTCTTCCCACAACCGGTGGCAATCGCTACTACATCACAAACCGCGAGCCCCTGCTTCCCAGCCCGCTTCTCAAGCTGCCAATTGGGTCCGTTCGACCGGAAGGTTGGCTGCGGCACCAACTCGTCCTGATGAGTGATGGAATGACTGGACACCTTGCGGAGATCAGCCCCTGGTGCAAGTTTGAGGGGAGCGCCTGGGCCTCTCCCACGGGAGAAGGAGATCGAGGCTGGGAAGAGATGCCCTACTGGCTGAAGGGCTTTGCCGACCTCGGATACCTCCTGAAAGACGAGCGGGTCCTCGGCGAAGCGAGAAAATGGATTGAGGCAACGCTGGCAAGTCAACAACCCGACGGCTGGTTCGGACCGATAGCGAACAAACTGAGCTTCGACCTTTGGCCGAACATGATCATGATAGACATCCTCCAGTCGTTCTATGAGGCGACGGACGATCCACGCGTCCTGCCGTTTATGACGCGGTACTTTCGATGGCAGCACGATCTACCTCTCGAGAAGCTGTTGCCCGAAAGCTGGCAGAAGGTGAGGGGAGGAGACAATCTCGCTAATATCTACTGGCTTTACAATCATACCGGCGAGCCGTGGCTGCTCGATCTGGCGAAAAAGGTCCATGAGCGAACTGTTGACTGGACGGGAGGCGTCGCGAACTGGCACGGGGTCAATCTCTGTCAGGGATTCCGGGAGCCGGCCGAGTACTACCAGCAAGCCAGGGATGCGACCTTTCTCCGAGCGACCGAGCGCAACTACGCAACGGTGATGGGAATGTACGGCCAAGTGCCCGGCGGCATGTTCGGCGCAGATGAGAACTGTCGTCAGGGCTACTCCGATCCGCGGCAGGCTGCAGAGACCTGTTCAATGGTGGAGTCCATGCTGAGCAACGAAATGCTGCTGAAGATTACCGGCAATCCGATGTATGGAGATCGGTGTGAGGAGGTGGCGTTCAACTCCCTGCCTGCGGCCATGACTCCGGACCTGAAGGCGCTGCACTACCTGACGGCACCGAATATGGTTCAACTCGACCGCTCCAACAAAGCCCCCATGCTGCAGAACGGTGGAGACATGTTGTCCTATTCTGCCTTCGAGCAATACCGATGCTGCCAGCATAACGTGTCGCACGGCTGGCCCTACTATGCCGAGCACCTCTGGATGGCGACTCAGGGGAACGGGCTGGCGGCAGTGCTTTACGCTCCCAGCGAGGTGGAAGCGGAAGTTGGCGACGGAACGACGGTCAGGATCGCCGAAAAGACCGACTACCCCTTCGCGGGCGCGGTTGATCTGACTGTGACTTTGGCGAGGGCCACCAGGTTTCCTGTGTACCTGCGCATTCCGGGATGGTGCGAATCCGCCAGGGCGAGCGTTAACGGAACCGCGCTAAAGTTGCCGACCCAGCCTTCGGCCTTTGTAGTGCTCAACCGGACGTGGAATACCGGCGACAAAGTGCGTCTCGAGCTGCCGATGCAGGTCAGAGTCAGGACCTTGGTTAACAATAAGAAGTCCGTCTCCGTCAGCCGAGGTCCCTTGACCTACTCGCTGAAGATTGGTGAGAGATGGCAGAAATACGGAGGCACGGAGGGCTTTCCCTCCTTCGAGGTCTTTCCGACAACGCCCTGGAATTACGGGTTGGTTCTCGAGGAGCAGGAGCCGAAGACCACCTTTGAGGTGGTGAAAATGAAAGCCCCTCTCGCTGACCAGCCGTTCACCGTTGAAGCTGCTCCGGTCCAGCTCCGAGCCAAAGCGAAACGCATTCCGCAGTGGCAGTTGCAGTCAAATCTGGTTGGGTTGCTGCAGGAAAGCCCGGTGAAGTCTGACGAACCGGTGGAGACGGTGACCCTCATTCCCATGGGGTGCGCTCGCCTGCGAATCTCTGCCTTCCCCGTCCTCGGAGACGGTCCCGACGCTCACGTCTGGCGGGAACCACCCAAACCGCCTTTGGCCTCGCACTGCAACCCCTCCGATACCACTCTCGCCCTCAACGACGGGTTACTGCCGAAGAACTCCAACGACCAGTCCCTCCCCCGGTTCACCTGGTGGGATCACCTCGGCACAACCGAGTGGGTGCAATACGACTTCGACACGCCGCGGCGCCTCGATTCCTGCGAGGTGTTTTGGTTCGACGATACCGGTGTCGGCCAATGTCGGGTTCCTGCTTCGTGGAGCGTGCTCTGGAAAGACGGTGAGACTTGGCGACCCGTGGCCGCCTCTTCCCCTTACGGAGTGGACCGGGACAAGCTCAACAAAGTGAGCTTCGAGCCGGTGACCACGAGTGCCTTGAGGGTGGAGGTCCAACTGCAACAGGGATTCTCCGGCGGTATGCTGGAGTGGACGGTGAA
>JACQGJ010000557.1 GCA_016199605.1 Armatimonadota bacterium
GACAGTCCAACTGTCTCACAACAATGCGGTGTTTTCAACCTTAACGAGTATATACCCATGGATGCTGTGTGCTTTCCTGTCACAGGCCACAATCGCCAAGCCGATCACGCTACAGAACGACCGGCTCCAGCTTGTGTTCGCGGTGGAGGGTCCTTCCGTACAGCTTGCCGGACTCAAGGCAAATGATGGGAAGCGCCAATGGATAGCCGTGAAGGCAGGGGGCAATTCCTTGTGCGGCATCACCTTACAGCGGCTCGAGGGAAAGTATGTCCGCAGAAAGTACGTCGATACAGCTCAGGCCGCAAAAGTCGATTGCCAGCAGGTCAAGACTTCGGACGGGAACGCTCTGCGCCTCGTCTGGACCGACCTCAAACCGGCCGGGCTGGAGGGAACGGTCGATGTCGAAGCCACGGTCACGCTGAAACGAGGATCACCCCTCGCCGCATGGGGCCTACGGGTGCGGGATCACCTCCCAGGTTGGGGGATTGAGGCGGTGGAGTTCCCTCGAATGCGGCTGACTGCTGATCGTGAGGCCCAGTTGGCGTCTCCTCATGGCCTGGGACGAATCTACCGCAACCCTACCCAGTTTGAGAGCGAGACGTTGGGCGGGGCCAAATTTGGGCCCGAGATGGGCGGGTTGTATCCTTTCTCCACCTTCACCATGCAGCTCATGACCCTCACCCAGGGAAGCGAGTCTCTGTACCTCTCAACCCACGACCCTCAGGCGAGAGGGAAGTTCTTCCACTTTGCTCCGACGGCAGACAAGTCCTCGCTCGAGTGCTCGGTGGCCCACTACCCCGAGAGGCCTTTCGAGTCGCCTTACGATTGGACGTGCTCCTACCCGACCCTTACGGGTTTGGTGTCGGGTGACTGGTGGCATTGTTGTCGTGTCTATCGGCGGTGGGCGTTGGCGAAGGCCGAATGGACGCGGCCGCCGGTCGGCCGGTCTCCCGACAAGTTGCCCGATTGGTGGGTGAAGACGCCGCTATGGGATCACTGTTACTACGGACGGGACGTCAACGGGGAGCGTCGCAGCCTGCCCTACATTCTGCGCACGCAGGAGTTGCTGGGCGGGTTGCCGACCGCAGTCATGTATCCAATGTGGAACACGAAAGGGTTCGATGTGGGCTATCCCGACTTCTTTCCCGCGCGGGACTGGTTCCTCGCAGACTCCCAGGAGGCCCGCAAGCACAACGTTCGCTACTGCCCCTACATCAACGGCATGAACGCGGACGTGGACAGCGACTACTGGCGGAACGGCGGATCGAGGAACCGCATGTTGCTGGAATGGACGATGAACGAGGAACCCACCAAGGGGTTGCAGTTTGAATGCCCGCAGTCCGACTGGCAGAAGGAAGTCGCCGGACTGGCAGGGCGCGCGGCGCGGGAGTTGAAGGTGGACTGCCTCTACTTCGACGTGGTCGGATGCACGCCCGCCGTTGCCTGCTATTCCCTGAACCACGGACATCCGGTTGGCAACCGCTGCGACCTGCCCCTCGGCATACGCCGTATGATGACGAGGGCGCGAGAACAAGCGGCCATGACAAACCCGGACCTCATCTTCTCCACCGAGGACGCCTCGGAGTGTTACGGCTTTGAAGCCCCCTTCGTCTGCAACCGAACGCTTTCCGACATGGACTGCCCAATGCTCATGGCCGTGTATGCTGACCGGCTTGACCCGTTCGGCTACAACATGACCGACGCGGAGTATAGGAACGACCCCATGTCGTGGCGGACGAAACTGGCGGAGGAGTTCATCTACGGAATGAAGATCGGGTGCATGTTCCCGGACAAGCCGGAAAGCAAACCGGATATCCTCACACTGCTCAAGAACCTGGCCACCGCGCGTATCGCAGCAGCCAAGTACCTGTCAGTCGGTCAGATGATGCACGTGCCGACCCTTCATGGAGCTAATCCCTCCATCAACACTCTGTGGGGCGATTACGGCAGACCGGACAAAGCGATGACTCGTCCGGCGGTTCGCGCCTCTTCCTGGCTTGCGAGCGATGGGACCGCCGCTCTTGTCTTCGTGAACGTGGCGGAGACTCCCGCAACCCTCCGGTGGTCTGTCTCGCGAAGCGACCTGCGCCTGCCCGGTGGAAGTTGTCTGCTGCGGGAGACCTATCCCGCGCCCAGAGGCAAGCCGGTGGTGGTGCAAGGGGAAATGCTTGTCGGCACAGCGAGGGTCCCCGGACTGAACGCCACCGTCCTCAGTTTGCAGCCGAACCCTCCGTCTCGCGCCTTTTAGCGGCCAACTCCGCAGTTCTGCAAGAGCCTCCTTGCCCCGAGATCTTCGTAGGATAAAGCTCCAGCTTTGTCCTGCGCCAACACGACAAAGCTGGAGCTTTATCCTACGAAGGTTCGCGGATCGGATTGGAGTTGTGCAAATGGCATTCTCGGAATGGACGTACGAAAGGCCGCACTTAGCTCTGATACGGCGGGAGATTGCCTCGGAAGGCGGTGGGGAGATGTTATCGGGCACAGCCGACTGGAATGGCAGGAGATAGGAAGCGGATTCACCCCCATCTGGCGGCACGCCCCCCAGACCCCCCGCAAGAAACCCAAACGGTAAAACCGCAGAACTACCAAAGGGCAACTAAGGGCCTTGGGCACAACGGAACCCATAGAGGTCGAGCCAGGCGTCCGGAGTGAGGCTGTCCCGGATCGAGCAACGGAAGAGGTACACGTCGAAGCTGAGCCAGGAAGCGCCGCGCAGGACGCGTCCGTCTCCGGACGACGGTCCTTGCGGATTGCGCGCTGGCGCGTTCTTGTAGTAGTTTCCATCATACCAGTCCGCGCACCACTCCCACACGTTCCCTGCCATGTCCTCGCACCCGAACGGACTAACGCCCTTATGAAACCGACCCACTCGCGTCGTCAGCGGTTTCTCCTGCCGCGGCTGCCTGAAGAGAAACTCCCACATCCACTGACTGATGGTTGTCAGGACAGTCCTCAGATGATACCACCCGCTGTTGCACTTCTTGCGGTCCCATTCGTCGCCCCATGGGAACACCCTTTCCTCACCGCCGCACGCCGCATACTCCCATTGCGCCTCCGTCGGCAGGTAACACCCCGCCCATGCCGAGTAGGCGTTCGCATCCTTCCAACTGACGTTCACCACGGGATGATCCGGCTGCCTTCCCCACCACGGGTCGGGTGGCGCGGCGTGCCCGGTAGCCTTGCAGAACTTCCGATACTGTCCCGCGGTCACCTCGTACTGATACATCCAGAACCCGTCCAAACTCACCCGATGCTTCGGCGTCTCGTCCAGCATGGAATCCTTCCAATACTTCGGCCACCCGTAGCGAGCGATCTCCCGGTCAAGGTCGCTCTCGTCCTTACCCATCATGAAATCGCCGGCCGGGATCCACACCATCACCGCCCCGTCCCTGGGGTTCACCTTTGTCTTTACCTTACCCCCGGACTTGAGGGCGATCCACAACGCCACCAAACCGGCGACACAGACACCGAGACCCCGCAGCCATCTTCGCTTGAACATCCGCATCACGACTTTTCTCAAAACAATCACGGTACGAGATCAATATCAAACACGACACGCAGCGACACCTTGCCGAACCGCGTGGCTTGCACTATACTTCGACAACGCTGATTATAGCAACCGCAGGTTGAGGTTGAAAGGTGGATTCCGGACGATGAGAAAGCCAAGGTCCGCGAGAGCGTGTCTGATAGGCTATGAGCGTGACTCAATTGACCCCCACCCCGACCCTCCCCCGCTATCGCAGGGGAGGGCGTCCGTAGGCGTAACGCTAATCCATGCCCTCCCCTGCGATAGCGGGGGAGGGTCGGGGTGGGGGTCAAGGCGTATAAGACACGCTCCCAGATTTGTCTCATGCCTCCTACCAGTCTTCCTGGCGCCCAACCTTCCCGTTCATGCCCAGGAGAATACCTTCATCGTCAAGCTTCAGGAGTCCCGCTCGAAGGTTGAGAATGACGACCTACGGAAAGGCCTGGAGGCGGTGGACCGCAAGCTGCAGGTCGATAACCTGTCGATGTGGTATCACCGTCTCGTCGATCCTCAGAACGGCGACCAGGTGAAGCTCTTTAGCTACGGAGACTACTTCATGAACTGCCGCTTCGGTGGAGTTGGCAACGGCGGGTGGGACATGGAGTACTTTCTGCAAGTGGAGGTGGGGTATCCCAACGGGCCGTCATGGAACCTCGTATCAGACGTCCTGCAGCAAGGGATGTACGTTTTCGAACAGAAGGATCGCGCATTGGTGGACCTGGTGTGGCCCGTGCCGCCTCCGCCGGGCAAGGAAGGTAACGGCGGCACGCTGCTCGTGCGCCTCGTCAAGCAGCCGGGAGGAACTCGGTGGGCGTATCTGCAGGTGGAGTTGCAGCCAACCCAGGGAGCGTCCCTTCAACGTGTTCGAGTCTCCGGCTATCCGGGCAACACCGCAGGTCCCCCGGAGCGCGAGCGGCGGGCCAAAACAAGCAAACAGGACGGCAACCTGCAGGCAGGGGCCACTTTGGAGTTGAATCCTGCCGAAGAGTGGGCGGTCGCCATGTATAACCGTAATGCCGAGGAGCAGGAGGCCAACCTGGCGGTTTTTCTGCCGGAGGAAGTAAGGTCCGCTCATGTCAGTGGCGTTTACAGCGTGGGATTGGACCTCTTTCCCGTAGCAGGAACCGAGACCCTCCACGTGGCCCTGGGTTTCTACACGGGCACTCCTTCCGCTGAGGGAAACGCAGGCTTCCTCAAGGAGGCTCCGAAGATCATGGACTTCCTATCGTCCCTCAAGTGGCAGCCGGACTTTGCCCGGATGGTTGACGTGGATTCCACTACCCGGGAATACCAGCCACTGCTGAAGTTGCCCGGAGTCAGCGACCGGATCGGGAAGGAAGTGGCGGGTCTGGTAAGTGAGGTGGGAGACCTTCAGCAATCGCTGCTGTTGGACTCCCAGTCCGGCAAGCCCATCAACTACTCGCGGGTCCTTGAATTCACCAGGAAGATCGACCAGTTGCGGGGTGTGCGAGATCGGCTCTACGAAGCTGCGGTCCAGGCGTTGGTGGAGACGATATGAGTTACCATTCACTGTTGGGAGGGAGTTGGACTCCCGACCAACAGGGCGCAGGTGAATAGTTACCGATATGAGTTCGAGTGGAGAGGCGCCATGATGAGAATGAAGTCATACATGCTGGTAGCCGTGTGCGCAATGGCGTGGTCGGTCAGTGGCTACGCTGAGACGGTGGTCGCTCGGTGGGACTTCGAGACCGAAGACCCTGTTGAGTTTGGCGCGGGGTCGGAGGACTACGTGCTCAACTTCAAAGGCTTAACGGAAGAGACTCCTCACTCCGGCAAGAAATGCTTCAAGATGGACATCACCTTCCCCAGTGGGGGTTTGTTCTCGTACTGGCAGGTACCCATCAAACCCCTCTCGATGCGAAAGCACCGGCTTATGCTGAGGGGTTATATGCGTGTCGTTCAGCACGACACGCGGAGCATCAGCTTCGGCTACCGGATGCCCGGCTGGAACTGTGAGCCGTTCTCGTCCAACCCTCAACTGCCGGACCAATGGGTGGAACAAGGCTACAACTTCACGGAGCGACTGCTCCGGTTTGACGAAGAACCTCTGCTCACTCTTGACGGGTGGTATCTCTCTTTCGTGGGACTGCAAGGACGCAGCATTGTCTATCTCGACGACGTGGAGCTGGTCGAGGACGCCCAGGACTCGGAGTTGGATGCGAAGGTAGACGCGGATGAAACGTCTCGCCGCCAGCTCATGGGAAGCTTCCAGATCAAACTGAAACGACTGCAAAGCGCGTTTGCGGCTCAACCTCCGGCCTTCCCCGGCAACGACGGCACGGCGAAGTGCGACGCGGCGCTCCGTGAAGCTCTTGCCGCTCGACTGAGCGCCACTGCTGACTTGATTGCCGCGGCGGCGGATCCCCCTCCGCGCGTGCTGCTCTCGGACCTGCGGGATGATTTGACCGTGCTCGCCAACGGTGTGCGCAGCCGTCCGGCGCTGCGCAAGTATGGAAGGGCTGCGTCCCTCGTTGCCTTCGCTGTTCCACCCCTCAGCAACGTGCTGCCCAACCCTCGCGACATTCCGATCTCGGGCGTTCCTTGCCGCCGAATCGAGATTACTGCCTGCCCCGGGCAAGACGAGCCAGCGTGCATCGCGCTCTGGTCGGGGAGTGATGTCCACGATCTCACCCTCTCGGTCACCGATCTGCAACCTGCAGCAACGTCGCAATCGCCCAAGAGCGGAACCACAGGTCGCAGATCCAAAATCGACAGTCGTCCGCCTCTTCCCGCCACGACGGTAGACTTCCGCTTGGTCAAGTCGTGGTACAGTCTGCGCGATCCTCTGTACTACAACAAGTCGTTGCTCACCCCCGAGCTGCTGCTCAAGAAGGATGATCTGGTAGCAGTCGACGAGTCCACCCGGAAGAACACGGTGCCCCCCGTTGATAAGCTTCGTGATGCTCCTGACTTGCAGCCGTTTGCTATCCAGGCCGGCACAGTGCGATTGCTATGGCTGACGGCTCACCTTCCTCGAGAGACCCGTCCCGGCGAGTACGTCGGGAGGCTCCGCCTGCTGGACGGCACTCAACCTCTGGATGAACTCAATCTGGTCGTGCGGGTCCTGCCCTTCGCGCTCGAACAGTCGGGGATGACCTGGGGAATGTTCTACCGGGGCATCATTGATAGCGACAAGCCCAGCCTCGCCTCGGACCACAAGACCGAGACCCAATACGAGGCAGACATGCGCACCTGGGTGACGCATGGCATGGGCTACCCCACCTTCTATTCCACGGGCAGTCAACAACGGTTGCTTCAGGAGATGCAAGTGCGCAACCGCGTGGGATTGCCCGGCGACTTCGCTTTGCTGACCGGCGGCTGCAGCAGCGGCGCCGACATTGGCCCTGCGAAGGGAGAGGAACGAACGGCGGCGATTCAGCGGTTTCGGCAGTATGTGCGGGGCTTGCTGGAGGTCGCGCTGCAGGGCGGCTATAGGACCGTGTCCATCTGGGGAACCGACGAAGCTCCGGAGGAAGTTGTAAGCGGGGAGCTTGATGCCATCGCGGTTGCCCACGAGGAAGGGGCCCTTGCTCACCGCTCTTACTGGAGCAAGCTGGCTGTGGGAGATAAGAAGATCGACCTGGTGATAACCGGGTTCGGACAGCCGCGCGAGGTGATCGACGAGATGCACCGTGCGGGAAGCCGCGTCCTGGCTTACTCCACCCCTTACGGCTGGTGCAAAGAACCCTACACGTTTCGGCTGCACTACGGCCTGGCGTTGTGGCGGTCGGGCTACGATGGAGGGATGGACTATGCCTACCAGGATGGCGACAACGTGTGGGACAGCGCCACAAACGGCAATGTCATGGCGATGTGTTACCCAACGGCCGAGGGGGTCATAGAGACCACCCGGTGGGAGGGAATCCGTGCAGGGATAGATGACTGCCGATACCTGGCTACTTTGAAAGCTGCGATTGCCCGCGCCGGAAAGGACCCCCGCCGGAACCGGCTCGCACGCCAGGCGGCGAAGTGGGTTGAGGGAGAACTCGGAGCGGCGATTGATGAAGCCCTTCGACCCACCGTCAGGATTGAGCCGGGGAAGCGACCTTTGTGGATCAAGCCTGAGTATCTCGATCTGGACGCGTGGCGAGGCCGCATGGCGGAATGGATTGTTAGACTTAACGGCAGTCGGTCAGGCTAACGATCCCTGGAAGACGAGAAGGAAGGAGACAGACTCCCATGAGATTCGTGATGGACGCCCTGTCAATGACCGTGGCTTTCTTAGCCCTTTCCCAGACTGTCCTGGAGGTAATGGCCGCAGAGCGAAGTGGGGGGGCGTCAAACTGGAACTCCCCTGATCGCGGCGCGAAGGTCGCCTCTCTGATTCCGGGACGGAAGATCCCCAAATTCACGCCGGAGAACCTCTTCGCCGATTGGACGAAGCAGCAGGTCGAGCGCTGGAACAAGGAGCACCCACCGCTGCCACCGGAGGAGGCAGATCAGAAGTACGCCGCGACCGCGCCGACGGATGCCGACCTCACGGGTGAATTCCCGATCCACATCTCCCCCTTTGGCCGATTGCGCGGGGGCCAGGCGGACAACAGCCCTGAGCACCACGTGGTCGAGAGGGCCGATCAGGTGATGGTGAGCTACTGCCCTTTCTGCGGGTCGCAGTCGTTCTCCCTGGCCTTCGATCCCAAGAACCCCTACGGTCATGTGACGACCAATTGCTGTCGGACCGACCTGTACGCTACGGCAAAGGATTGGCCCGCACCCTACCCTCACAAGCCCAACACCTCGGTCAAGTTCCTGCACCTCGACGACACGTGGGTGGAAGTCCCCTGCACGGTTTACCGCGACAAGGAGGGCGTGGAGTGGGAGTTGTTCATCAACACAATCTTCGACCACAAGCGTTGGCTCGAGCAGGGGTGCGAACTGGTGAAGCAGTTCAGTGAGAAGTTCAAGGAGACTGCCGATCCGCTGTACGCCCACAAGATCGCCGTCCTCCTCGACATGGTCGCGGACACCTACTACGGTCTGCCTTTGGCGGCCAACAACAAGCTGTGCAATGGCAAGGACGGCAAACCGCTGACTCGGACCGAATGGGAAGCCGTGCCTCGCCCCGCCATCTTCGAGGTCAGCTACCTGGGAGCGTGGAGCAAACGCGAACCTTACAGCAGTCCCGGATGGCTCAACATGATGGGGGAGCATGTCTGGGTGGAGCCTTTCGCACGGGTGCGGAACCATCCATCCTTCAAGTTCTATTCGCAGAAGAAGTATGGTGACCCGGAAGCGCTCGACAGGAAAGTCATAACGAAGCTGCTGCGCGAGTTGTCGCTCATGTTCCAGAGCGTGTTCTCGCAGAAGCTGCTGCACAACTACCAGGAGGCGATCTACATTGATCTGTGGCTGTTGGGAGTGCTGACGCAGGACAAGGTGTTGATTGACTTTGCGGCCCCCTGCCAGGAACTCTCGATGTATAACCACACCTACCAGGACGGGATGAACGGTGAGGGCGCGCCCAACTACATGGATATGCCGGGCGGCTACTACTATCCCATCCTGAAGGACCCAAAAGGCTGGCTGCAATATGATCCGCAGTTCCTGGAGCGAAATCCGTTCTATGAGGCCGCCAGCACCGAAATGCACAAGACCGCCACGGTACGCGGAATGGAGCTGGAATTCGGGGATCAACACCAGCACGCCTGGCTGCACAATTTCCTCACCGACCTGTCTGCTGTGCGCGCCAACGAGCGGATTGGCAGTCGCAACTGGGCGGGGTATGGTGTTGGGCTTCTGCGCGTCGGCGGCCCAGGGCATAGGATGGAAGCGGGCCTCGATTACACCCGCGCCACGCTGCACAACGCGCAGGACGCACTCAGCATGGAGTGCTGGGTGGACGGCGTGCCTGTCATGCGAAAAGGCGGTTACTCGGCGTGGTGGAGCAATGCGCACCTGCAATGGGACCGACCCGAATATCAGGCGCTCAAGAACATGGGCTATCCGCGAGAGATTGCCGAAGGCGGATGGGCATTCGACGCCTGGTCCTGGGTCTGGTCGCACAGCCCTCATTGCCAGAATACGCTTACCGTGGACGAGGTCGGCACCGGGAAGGGGTGGGGAGACAACCGCGGCTATGGAGAGGTCATCACGTTCAAAGGTGGCGAGGCTGCGGGAGCGCCGGGTTCCGGTTTCCAGGTTCTCGACGTTCGCGACCATTACTCCTGGTCGCGCGTGGGAAAGCAGGTCAGCGACTGGCGACGGACGGTGATCGGTGTGGAGGGACCGTACGGCCGACCCTATATGCTCGAGCTTGTGAAGATCAAGGGTGGCGCCCGCCATGCACTGTATAACAATGGTTGGGCCGACCGGGTCGAGGCGACGCTGCCTCCAGTCAAGTCCCGGGCCGAGAACCTGGCACAGGTGTTCTTCGGAGACAAACTTCCCGAAGACACTACGGATTATCGCAACTACCGTAACCTGCGAAAAGTGGAGGAGCACGCCCCCGCTGGCCCTACTTACGATCTGACATGGAAGACGGACATGGCGGCTTATTCTCCCCGCGACCTCAACGGCAAGCCCTTCCAGCGGCCGCTGCCGGAAGACGTGGGCCGGGTGCGATTGCGCTTCATCGGCGTGAACAAGTCCCCCGGTGAAACCCGGTTGCTGAGTGGAAAGGGACCCTGGATCGGCTTTATGCGCCAGCCTCTTCCAAACAATCAGCGCGTGGATGGGAATGTCGCCTTCATGGACGCCCGCGATTACCTGATCGAATACCGCACGGGTGGCACTGATGACAAGCCTCTTGAGAGCCTCTTCGCCCACGTGCTCGAAGGCTACCGTGAGGGTGAGCAATCGTGCATCAAGTCAGTAACGCCTCTGAAGGTTACCAGCGTGAAAGGCCCCGAACGCGACGTATTGGCGCTTCGCCTGAAGATCGCGGGCGACACACTGGCTCCCAACTCCTCCGGGGTCCTCGGTTCGATCGGTACGATCAGTCCAATCCATCCGACCACAGCGGGTCACACGGACACCGTGATCTACCAGTCGGAAGCGGGGACGGTGAAGCTGCCCGATGGACTGGAGACCGACGCCCGCTACGCTCTGTTGCGCCGCGATGCTAAAGGAGAGGTCATCGAAGCCGATCTCTGCCGAGGGACTTATATCATTGCCGGGAAGTTCCGCGCCTCCATGCCCGGCGACCTCACCGGCACGATCGTGGATGTCATCGGCGACCTCACTGGCACTCGCCAGGAAAGCGCTCTAATCATCAAACCCGACAAGCCGTGGCCCGCGGGAGACAACCTCAAGAACCGCCAACTGCTCCTCCGCGTCGAGAGCGCGTTGCGTGACCCCTGCAACGAGGGCTACCGTGTGGAGAACGCGACCGCGCTGTCCGGTGGCCTGGTGCGGGTGGACTTGCAGGACCATGCGCCTTTCGTTATTAGTTGGCACGAAGTCGCAGTGTTGCCCGCGGACAAACCCAACGTGATCCGCACGAATCGTCCGATGGTAGACCACGGCAACAACCCCTGGTATTGCGGGATGAAGCTGTGGTTTCCTGAGCGCGGGAAGACCTACACGATCAAGAAAGTCAACGAAGTCGGCGGCGGTTATGGCGGCGACACCGTGGAGCTCGTGGAGAACGTCAACCTCGCCGCAGAGGGCGTCAAGGTCGGAGACTGGTATGTCATCTACGGTGTGCAACCGGGCCTGAAAGTCACGATTCCCAACGATTTCTGCTGGCGGCGGGAACCGGCGAGCGGTTGGCAGCAGTATGGGCTGCGCGCAACAGGGACGGTATCCGTAAAGTCTCCCATCACATCCGGGGCGTTATCGTATCGCATGGGCACCGGCAAATGGCAGGAGGCAGCCACAGGGCGCGATACTTTCGCTGGCGATGAAGCCGGTGAGCAGGGCGTGTCGCTGATAGCGGCGAAGCCCGCGTGGTTGAAACTGAACGACGCGACGACGCCCTCGGTGACGCGCCTCACACTCGACGGACAGGAGATGACCGCCGAAGCTGCCAAAGACCTAGGCTGGATCGAGCCGCCTCGACACCTTTCGGTGGAAATCAGGGACGCCGAGAACCCTCTCGATCCTGCGTCCTTCTCAGTCACCCTCAACCGGAAGCGGCTCGGCAAAGAGATCGTGACCTTCACGACTACCGAGAAAGAGAAAGGCATCAAGGTGGAGGTCAACCTTGAGAAAGCCCTCGTGGAGGAACAGTCGCGGCCCCGCAAGCACATCGTTGAAGTGGCCGTCGCCGACCGATCCGCGGACCACCGCGTGACAAGTGTGGTCGTGTCCTTCATCAACAAAGTTCCTCTGGAGACAGAGGTCACTTACCTGAGTGACCTGAAGGCCCTGAGGTCCTTCGCACACGCAGGTCTGATCCTCGACAAGAACTACTATGGCGGTGTCGCGGAGGTCTCGGGGCGCCTCTACCCCAAGTGCGTGATGATCTGTCCCGAACCCAGTCCCGACGGCGCGCACGGGGAAGTCCTCTACGCCCTCCCTGCCGACAAAGGACCTCTCACCCTTCACGCCGAAGTCGGCATTGAAGAGATCGCCCGCGCTTATGGAAGCGTAGTATTCATGGTCCAGACCGGCGACTCGCCCGACGGCCCGTGGGAGACCCTCTACACCTCTCCGACCCTCCGCGGCGGACAGGAGCCGATGACTATCGCCGTTCCCCTCGGCAAAGCGAGATACCTGCGCCTTTACACCACCGATGCCGACGACGGCATTGGCAGCGATCACGCAACGTGGGGAAACGCGAGGGTGAAATGATGTGCGGTGCTGAAGGAGGACCTTGGAACGAAACCGGCTCGGAGAGTCAAGAAGCCAGTCTAATCCGCGGGGAAAGTGGGCCTACGTGTTGTGGAGTCATTGGCTGCCTTTTCCACCACGTCAACCTCCTGCTGGTACCACTGACTCAACTCGTCGAGCAGGTCTTTGAGCTGCCCGAACATCTCGTCATCCAACACAATCTCGCACTCCTGGACCGGCTCCCATAGCACGCTTTCGTCCGAAGACCTCGCGGGCACGCATGCACGAGTGATGCCGAAAAGGAGCCGATAGGTCCCGCTCGCACACGAATGCCCGATCCAGTCCGGTCGAACGGTCTGGTGGGATTCGCTGCGAACGGGGTCGCGCAACTCAAGCTTTGCCATGTCGCTCATCTCCCTGCGGACTCTGTGAGTCCGAGTGTACCCGTCATGTCGGGCTTATGCCGCAAGTGCTGCGGCAAGCTCAGGGCGCCCTCGCCACCGAGGTCCGGTGCCGGAGGCATCCTGCCCGTCCCCAGGTCCGGGGTACGAACATGCGGCAAATTCCCGGCGTGAGGACAAGAGACGAATCGCGGAGATGGGCTGCTGTTGTCTACGGACCTTGCCCAGTGTTTGCTCGATCTCGGCATCGACGGCTTCAGGCAGTTCGACATTCCTCAACTCATTCAGAGCCGCCGCGGCAGCGTCATATCTCCTGGCCTCAAGCCAGCACGAGGCCGCGCTGAAGGCATTGATGTAAAACTCTCTGTCGCCCCGCTCCCGGAGTTTCTGGGCAATCCGTGTCTCAATCCCGGCCGCCTCTGCATACACTGCCCGGGCCCCGCTCTGACTCCCTATGGCTTTGAGACGATCTGCTTCCACGATAAGCAGCGACTTTCGTCGGAAGAGTTCTTTCACAACACATCACCCCGCTCATGCCGGTAGCGTTCATGGAGGAAACTGGCACTAGGCTCACAGAAGCGACAAGTGACAACATACCCACTCTTGCCGTGTGGATTACTCAGCAACTGTGCGCGTTTCTCCCGGGTGCGCCTCTCCAGATCGCCTTCGTCAGTCCCGCTGACTTCAAGCATTTCTTTCCTGTCTCCCTCAGATCGCCCGACGTAGTAGTCTGCGCGCTCCCCCCACTTAGCCACTTCCGTTACTCGTTTGTCAGTATAGGACGCCAAGAGCAAACAGGCAACCCCAATGGCTCCTTGCTCAATGATGTCCCTGCGCTGAAAGGTTGTATGAAGGCTTTCGTCATACGTAGTCCAACTCACCTCAAGCCGGGCGTCAACCACGTTCCCACCGACCTTCAATTCCACCGGAGAGATGTGATGATGTGCGAGAGCGCCAGCCGTTGAGTCTGCCACGACAGGATGAATGCACGGATGGGTTGTCAGGATCTCTCGGATGTCCATTGGTACGACAGCATAATAACGGATGCACCATCGACCGTCAAGCAAGCGCCTGCCCCCTCTGTGGTCCAGACCAGCGACGCGGCCGACCGCGAGCGGGTAATCTCCTCTACACTTCCTCAACCCTCCGCGGCGGGCAGGAGCCGGTGACTATCGCCGTTCCCCTCGGCAAAGCGAGATACCTGCGCCTTTACACCACCGATGCCGACGACGGCATTGGCAGCGATCACGCTGTGTGGGGAAATGCGAGGGTGAA
>JACQGJ010000576.1 GCA_016199605.1 Armatimonadota bacterium
GGGATTCCGTGAAACACACAATCTCGTTGATGTTACTCGCTGCATTGTTACAGTTGCCTGCCTGGGGGATAATCCATGCCAAATTCTGCGACCCTCTACATCTCACCTTCCGGTAACGACTTGTGGTCCGGCAAGCTCGCCGCGCCACGGAAAGGAAAGACCGACGGTCCCTTCGCTACGCTTGAGCGCGCTCGCGATGAGATTCGCAAACTCAAGGCTGCCGGTCCTCTGCCGAAGGGCGGCGTCACGGTTGAGATTCGGGGGGGAATCTATCAGCGGTCTCAAGCCTTTGAGTTGAGCAAGGAAGATTCCGGCACTGAAGAATCGCCCCTCGTCTATCGTGCGCGGAAAGGGGAGGAAGTGCGACTGGTAGGCGGTAAGGTTGTCACGGGCTGGAAGCCGGTGAAGGACCCCGCCGTAGTGTCACGGATGGATGATTCGGCGCGCGGCAACGTCTGGCAAGCTGACCTGAAAGCGCAGGGGATGACCGACCTCGGCAAGATGGAGGCGGGTCCCACCTGGGGCGCCTCCAGTCCCGGTCTCGAGGTCTTCTTCGCGGACCAGCCGATGACTCTGGCGCGCTGGCCCAACGAGGGCTTCGTGAACATTCCCCAAGTCCTTGGCCCAACCCTCCAGGACATCCGCGGCACGAAGGGCTGCATGGAGGGAGTTTTCTCCTATGAGGGAGACCACCCAGAGCGTTGGGCAGGTGAGAAAGATATCATGCTCCATGGCTACTGGTACTGGGACTGGGCGGACCAGCGGCTCAAGGTGGCCAGCATTGACACGACCCAAAAGGTAATCACCCTCGAGCCCCAACCTCAGCACTCCTTCGGCTTCCGCAACGGGATGTACTACTACGCCTACAACCTGCTTCCTGAATTGGACCAGCCCGGAGAGTGGTACCTGGACCGGGACACCTCAACGCTCTATTTCTGGCCGCCTTCACCGCTGGAGAAGAGTCAGGTCATGGTCTCGGTGGTACCAACGCTGCTGCAGATGAACGACGCAGCGCACATCACGTTCCGCGGGTTGACCTTCGAGTGCACGCGCGGCACGGCGGTGTCACTGAACAACGTCACCCACTGTATGGTGGCGGGCTGTGTGATCCGGAACACCGGCGCCTGGGCGGTGGGTCTCAGCGGCAAGGACAGTGGAGTTGTTGGGTGCGATATCTACAACACTGCCGACGGAGGGGTAACCATGTCCGGTGGCGACCGCAGGACACTCACCCCCGCCAACCTGTACGTGGACAACTGCCACCTCTACCGTTACGGCCGCTGGAACCCCATCTGCAAACCTGCCGTTCAGGTGGACGGTGTCGGCAACCGGGTGACACACAACCTCATCAACGACGGCCCCCACATGGCCATCATGTGGGGT
This sequence comes from Armatimonadota bacterium, assembly GCA_016199605.1. GTDB lineage: Bacteria > Armatimonadota > Abditibacteriia > CG2-30-59-28 > CG2-30-59-28 > JACQGJ01. The sequence goes on from JACQGJ010000576.1 coordinate 1,384, forward strand.
GGCAATGACCACCTCTTCGAATACAATGAAATGCACAGCGTGGTCCACAGCGCCAACGATGCCGGCATCATGTACGCAGGCTACAACCCGGCCATGCGCGGCCATATCATCCGCTACAACTACTTCCATCATGTTTTCGGTTTTCAGGGCAGGGGCTGCAACGGCGTCTACCTCGACGACATGTTCTGCTCGGCAACCATCTTCGGCAACGTGTTCTACAAGGTTCCGCGTGCGGCTTTCATCGGCGGCGGGCACGACAACGTGGTGGACAACAACGTCTTTGTGGACTGCCGGCCCGCCCTGCACGTGGATGCCCGCATGATGGGCTGGGCGGCGGCCTCGGTCCCGATTATGAAGCAGCGGTTGGAGGAAGTCCCTTACCAGGAGGAGCCGTGGCGTAGTCGCTACCCGCAACTGATGACCTACCTGGAAGGCAACTATGCCGAGCCGCGGGGCAATCTGGTGACACGCAACATTTGCTGGGGCGGCAGTTGGGATGAGATCGAAGGCAAGGCGAGGCCCGGTGTCAAGCTGGAGAACAACCTCGTCAGCGAAGACCCGCGATTCGTTGACCCGGCAAAGGAGGACTTCCGGCTGAAGCCCGACTCGCCAGCGTGGAAGCTCGGCTTCGAGCGCATCCCCGTAGAGAAGATCGGTCTCTACAAGGACGAGTTTCGAGTCTCGTGGCCGGTCAAGACGACGATTCGACCTGAACCCCCGAGGGAGAAGACTTCTGTTGGACCGCATCCGGCCCCGCCGTTTCTCGTGAAGAAAGCAGCGGCTCCCGTGAAGTTGGATGGACAGGTCTCAGCCGGTGAGTGGCCGGAGGCGACGATGACGATGAAGGAGGCTCCGAGTCGTGATCCCATCTCCGGCGGTCCCGCCGTCGCACGCTTGTGCCACGACGGCAACACGCTCTACGTTGCGATCGCCATGCCTGTATCCGCTTCAAGCAAAATCAAGCGGGGGGCTACGTGGGGGCAGGACGATGGCGCCGAGGTTTGCTTCCGGGATTTGTCAGGAGCCAGGCCCGGCCCAATCGTGGTCGTGCAGGGCTTCGCCTCCGGGGCATCGCAGAGTGTGGACCACGCCGGAGCGCCGAACGATCTCGTTCAGAAAGTCGGCGCGGCCATACGCTTCAAAGCAAGGATAGAGGACAAGCAATGGATCGGCGAATGGGCGATCCCGCTCTTGTCCGCAGGCATCACTTACAAGCCCGGCGTGAAGCTTGGCTTCAACCTCGGAGCACTGCGCGCTGAGTCTGACGAATGGATCGTGTGGACAGGAGCGCTGGGACCGAACTGGCAGTTGGACAACACGGGGAAGATAGTTCTGGAGTAGGAGGCGAATCCCTTCGGCGGTTGGGGTTGGTCGTTGGGAGCTACAGTCCTCCACGCCGAAGGATCCCATCACCCCGTCACAATCTCCTCCATCCTCACAACCTCGAGATCGCCGCCCTTCACTCTCTTCAAGGCGCTGAGCTCTTCGTCGTTCCACCGAGGATCGTGAGCGCCGCTGATGAACCAGTCTCCGCCGTTGTCAGCGAGGATCAGACCGTATTTCTTCAGAGCGGTGAGCAGGACCTGAACCGTGGCGGGGAACCGGGAGAGGTCGTAGCTGGCTTTGAGGCGGACGCGCATCCCCATGGGCGGGAGATTCGAGTCGTGAGACCTGCTCGCCCAGTGGCGCGCAGGTGAGACATACCCGCGACAAGTCTTCCGGCAGGTGAAGCGCAAGGCATGGTAGACTGCCTTCTGTTCGACCACCTCGTCGTAACGAACAAGTCCGGGGAAGATCGGCAAACCGGCCGCGTCGGCGGAAGTCCAACCGGCGGGACGCAGCTTGTTGGAGTTCAGATCGAACACCGCTCCCGAACCTGCCTTCCAGCCATTTCCTTCTTTGAAGGACTGCCACGTTTCGTAGAGTTTCCAGTTGTCCCGGTCAATCACCAGCACGTGACGGTCGCTGTCCGCCGGGGCGTTCGCTCCTCCCTCGATGGGCGCTTCGGGAGGGATGGGGTACGGGCCGGGATCGCTCTCGTCGGCGTATTCGAAGCGCACCGGCTCCCTGGCCTGATTCCCGGGAACGACAATGTAGGACATGCCGGACGGTGCGTTGTTCCAGAAGGTCCCAAAGTCGGGGTGCAGGTGTTTGTCCGGGCCGATGCCGGCGATCAGAGTTTCGGAATTGGGGTCGACGGGATCTTTCGAGATATCTCGATTCCAGGGATTGTCCGCGGGGAAGATTCGTTTCCCCTGCAAGCTCACCCCGATTCCCAGGGCGATGTTCCCGGCAAAACAGGTCTGAAGAGGGCCAAGGGCGCCGCCCGCAACAACGACCGCGCCGGTCTTCAACGCCGCCTCTTGCAGGAACGCACGACGATTCATGAGATTCTGACTGCGCATCGAGCCAACTCCTCGTTAAAGAACTCGTCCAACGATATCACCGCGTCCCTCCTGGAACAAAGTATAGGAATCACAGCGAGACTCTCGTCGAAATCGCGGTGTTGTCTTTGGACGAGTTCTAAAGTTGCCTCTCTTATGCCGTATCGGACTCCAGATTGCCAGCAAGTCAGGAAGAGCCTCAAGCAAAAGTGGACGCTGGACATGCAGCGGCAATCCTGCTAAGTTATCCATCACCGAAGACTCCGGTAGGGACGGTTCGGCGGTGACGGTGAGTTGTCCCACCCTCTGAATAGCGGGAGACGTTTTGACCTCCATAGTCCTGAGGACAAGCAAGCTGACACGAAGGTTCGGTCGCCGGGTGGCGGTAGACGGCCTCGACCTCGAGGTTCATGCCGGCGACGTGTTTGGATTTCTTGGCCCGAACGGCGCGGGGAAGAGCACCACGCTGCGGATGATTGTTGGGTTGATCCGACCGACTTCGGGCGTCGTTGAGCTAATGGGCAAATCCTCGCGGCGGACGGGTTCGTCATCGTTGGCCGAAGTGGGAGCAATCATCGAGGAGCCTGCCTTCTATCCCTACCTGTCGGGCGAGCGGAACGTGCGGATGCTGGCGTCTCTGTCGGGTGGGGCGAAGCCCGAGGAGCTTGACTGGGCCCTGGATCTTGTGGGGTTGAAGGGACGCGAGCGAGAACCGGTGGCCCGGTACAGTCACGGCATGAAGCAACGGCTCGGTCTCGCTGCGGCCCTGCTGCCTCACCCCAGGCTGATCCTGCTCGATGAGCCGACTACCGGGCTTGATCCTCAGGGGATTCACGAGATCCGAAATCTCCTGCCTCGACTGGCTGACGAAGGGATCACGGTCGTACTGTCCTCACACCTGCTCCACGAAGTCGAATTGACCTGCAACCGCGTCGCAATCCTCAACCACGGGAAGCTGATTGCTCAGGGGAACGTGGCCGACCTGCTGGCTTCCGACTCGAGGGTTTACGCCCTGGAAACGGACGATGCCGAACAGACCGAGCGGCTGTTCGCTCTCCATTCCTGGGCAGAGGTGCTTCCACGCCGGAATGGACGGGTCCGGGTTAAAGCTGCCCTCGGTCAGGGAGCTGATCTTTCTCAAGCCGTCATGCAGGCAGGCCTTCGGTTGCACGCTCTCATTCCGGAGGAGCAGTCGCTGGAAGACTTCTTCTTTTCTCTCACCGGAAGCCGGGGAGGAAGGTGACGCCGATGAACCTTTTCTGCGCCGCCCTCAAAGCCGAGCTCGTAAAGGTCTATTCGCGTCCGCGGAACTACGTTGGCTTCGGCTTGTTCTTTGCGTTGGCAACGGCCCTGGCTCTCGTGTTCAAATACAAACCTCCCTGGGGGGAATTGCACCGCTTCCTGGGAGGGTTCTCCATCGTCGGCAATCCCTTCAATGCCCTCACGATGACCCGCTACATGATCGCCCCCACGACCTACTTCTTTCTGCCCCTGATCACTTCGGTCATCGCCGGGGACGCCTTCGCCGGAGAATTCGGCCTGGGCACAATGAGAACGATCCTCTGCCGGCCGGTGGGACGAAGCCGCGTCTTTTTCGCCAAGTGCGCCGTGGCCATGCTGCACGCCTTGCTGCTGACACTCTTCCTGGGCGTATCGGGGATTGTCATTGGAGGCGCATTGCTCGGATTCGACAGCCTGGTCTCGTGGCGCAATCAACTGCTGATCGTCGGCGTACGTGAGGGCTTGTGGCGGCTTGCCGTCGCGTACTCGCTGGTGTGGATCGGGGTCCTTCCCGTCGTCGCCATGACGCTTCTGTTTTCGACGCTCACCGACAATCCGTCGCGAGCGATCGTGTCTGCCATCGGCGTGCTGTTCATCACGGCGATTCTGGTTCAGTTGCCGTGGTTCCGCTCGGTGAAGCCCTATGTCTTCACGACTTTCGCGGATACCTGGATGATGGCAGTGGAAGCGCCGATCAAATGGACCCGCATCTTGAGGGAGTCGGGGTTTGCCATGGCTTATGTCGCTTTCTTTGTAGGCGCCGCCTGGGCCTTGTTTACTGCGAGAGACATGAAGTGTTGAGGCAAGGGAGAGTTGCGGTTATCGAAAGGGGTAAGAACGTGGTGGGAATGAGAATCCTTGCGGGGTGGTTGCTGTTGATGGCTTCTGAA